>NZ_JBSGBK010000074.1:0-43845 GCF_053601215.1 Amycolatopsis sp. NPDC004772 | reverse complement strand
GGGCGGGGTTGGCGCCGACCGGTCGGCCGAGACGCCGGCCGGCTGAGGTGTCGGCCCCGCTCGGCCGCCCGCACCGGGTCGCCGACCCGGGCTGGTGGGCGGTCCCGCTGCCGACGATCGACGCCGAAGTCGTCCGGCGCTCGGCGGCCGCGTCCGAGCGCTACGGGCCGGACTTCACGTACCGGCACTTCGCCGCGGTCAAGCACCTGCCGGTGCTGGCGGGCGGCGTGGCCGGGGCGGGCGCCCTGCTCGCCGCGGCGCAGCTCCCGCCGGCCCGCCGGGCGCTGTCCCGGCTGCTGGCCCCGGGCAACGGCCCGAGCCCCGAGCGGCGCGCGCGGTCGTGGTTCTCGGTCCGGTTCTTCGGCGAGGGCGGCGGTTCGCGGGTGGTGACGGAGGTGTCGGGCGGCGACCCGGGCTACGACGAGACGGCGAAGATGCTGGCGGAGTCGGCCCTGTGCCTGGCGACCGACGACCTCCCGGAGACCGCGGGCCAGGTGACCACGGCGACCGCGATGGGCGGGGCGCTGGTGGACCGGCTCACCAAGGCGGGCATCGGCTTCACCACCCTCGTGAGTGGTAAAGCGGGTTAGAACCCGCCTTACCACTCACGAGGCTTTTCACGCTTTCACAGTGCGGGAGCGTGAAATTCCGCTGTTGTGATGGCACTTCTGCCGCTCCGAGGCCGCGGTTAGCGTCGATCGGGTTCTCCCCTTTCCCCTTCGCGTTTTCCAAGGAGCGTCATGAGATTGCCCCAACGGTTCGCCGCGCTCGGCGGCGCGACGGCGGCGGGCATGGTGGTGGTCGGCATCGCCGTCGCCGCGCCCGCGCAGCCCGCCCCCGTGCCCCCGCCGTCCGCCGCGCAGGCCCAGGCCAACGCCACCGGTGCCGCCGCCGGCCTGGTCGCCGCCCGCCCCGCCGCACTGCACGCCGGGAAGCACGACGAGTTCGTCCAGCGGGATGTCCGGTCGGCGGCCGGGCTGTCGTACGTCGTCTACGACCGCACCTACGACGGCCTGCCCGTGATCGGCGGCGACCTGGTCATCGCCACCGACGCCGCCGGCACGGTGAAGACCACCTCCGTCGCGCAGCAGCAGGCCCTCGGCGACCTCGACGTGCACGGCGCGAAACTCACCGCCGCGCAGGCCGAAGCCGTGGCGCGCAAGCAGGTCCGCGGGCCGAAGAGCCTGCCGGGCGGGAAGCTCGTCGTGGTCGCCGAGGGCACCGGGCGGCTCGCCTACGAAAGCAACGTCGAAGGCACCGACGAGCACGGCGAGCCGAGCAGCCTGAGCGTCTACGTCGACGCCGTGGACGGGCGCGTCCTGCGGACGGTCCAGCACCTCGCCGCGGGCACCGGCACCGGCAAGTGGAACGGCCCGTCACTGCCGTTGAACACGACGAAGTCCGGCAGCACGTACTCGATGGCGGACCCGAACACGCCGAACCTGGACTGCCGCAACTACAGCAGCGACGCGGTCCTCACCGGCCCGGACGACAGCTGGGGCAACGGCAGCGGCACGAACATCGAGACCGGTTGCGCGGACGCGCTGTTCGTCGCGCAGACCGAGAAGAAGATGCTGTCGGAATGGGTGGGCCGCAACGGCTTCACCGGCAACGGCGGCGCCTGGAAGATCCGCGTCGGCCTCGACGACGAGAACGCGTACTACTACAACTCCCGGCCGGCGTACGTGAACCTCGGCCACAACCCGAGCGGGGAGTGGGTCGGCTCGCTGGACATCCTCGGCCACGAGATGGGCCACGGCATCGACGACTACTCCGGGTCCGGCGGCTTCTCCGGCGGCGGCACCCAGGAGTTCATCGCGGACACCTTCGGCACCGCGACGGAGTTCTACGCGAACGAGCCGTCCCAGTACGACCCGCCGGACTACGCGATCGGCGAGGAGGTCAACCTGGTCGGCACCGGCGCGATCCGGTACATGTACGACCCGTCGAAGGTGGGCGACCCGAGCTGCTACTCCAGCTCGACGCCGAACGCGGAGGTGCACAAGGCGGCCGGCCCCGGCGACCACTGGTTCTACCTGCTCGCCGAGGGCAGCAACCCGGCCAACGGGCAGCCGACGAGCTCGACGTGCAACGGCAGCACGGTGGCCGGCATCGGCATCCGCAAGGCGATCAACATCATGCACGGCGCGGTGCAGCTGAAGACGTCCGGCAGCAGCTACCTGCGTTACCGGACGTGGACGCTGCAGGCCGCGAAGAACCTGTACCCGAACAGCTGCGCCGAGTTCGACGCCGTGAAGGCGGCGTGGAACGCGGTGAGCGTCCCGGCGCAGTCCGGTGACCCGACGTGCACCGGCACCCCGCCGACCACGTCGACGACCCCGACCACCACCACTCCTCCGGGCGGGTGCAGCGGGCAGCTGGTGCAGAACCCGGGCTTCGAGTCCGGCAAGGCGTCCTGGACGGACCCGGACACGACCATCGGCCAGTGGGGCGGCCAGGCGCCGGCGCGCTCGGGCAGCTACGACTCCTGGCTCGGGGGCCGGGGCTCGGCGCACACGGACACGCTCACGCAGTCCGTCACCATCCCGGCCGGCTGCAAGGCGAGCCTGACGTTCTGGCTGCGCGTGTGGACGGCCGAGACCGAGAACGTCGTCTACGACAAGCTCGTCGTGTCCGCGGGCTCGGCGACGCTGGCGACGTACTCGAACCTCGACCGCAACTCGGCGTACGTCCAGAAGACGCTCGACCTGTCTTCGTACGCGGGCCAGACGGTCACGCTGAAGTTCGCCGGGACGGAGGACCAGTCGCTGCAGACGTCGTTCGCCGTGGACGACACCGGGGTCACCCTGAGCTGACCCCGCGGGGCCTGCCACCTACTTTGGTGGCAGGCCCTCGTTGCGCCTCGGGCATCCGGTACTCATGCTTACCCGGATGGAGGCGATTCCCGCGGAGGTCGCCGCGACGGTCCGGGAAGGACCGTTCGCCGCGGCCTTCGACCAGGCGATCCGGCAGCGCGGCCTGAGCCTGGAGGCGCTGCAGCGGCGGATGGCGATCCGCGGCGCCCAGGTCAGCCTGGCCACGCTCAGCTACTGGCGCCGGGGTCGCCGTCACCCGGAGGGCCGGCGTTCGCTGCACGCGGTGACCGTCGCCGAAAGCTGCCTCGGCCTGCCCGCGGACGCGCTGACCAGCCTGGTGACGCGGCCGCGGGAGCGCCGTGCGCAGCCGTGGCCCGGCGGGGTCAGCCTGGCCAGCGCGCTCGGCTCCGCGCCGACCGACCTGGCGGCCTGCGACGGCATCGACCTCGACGGCAACGCCCGGCTCGCGCTCGTGTCGGTGCACCAGCGGGCGACGCTGGGTGCGGACCGCACCGAGCGGTCGGTGCGCACGGAGCTGGTGGTGACCAGCCGCGCGGACGGCGTCGACCGCTGGGTGTCGTTCTTCCGGCCGCAGACCGGCGGCGGCCGGCGGCCGGTGCTGCGCTCGGCGCACTGCTGCCGCCCGGGCCGCGTCCGCCGGGACGCGGCGTCCGAACTGGTGGCGTGCGAACTGCGCTTCGACTACCCGCTGCGGGCGGGCGAGACGTACGTGTTCGACTTCGAGTTCGCCTACGACGGGGAGCCACCGGAGACGAACTACCTGCAGTTCGGCGTGCGGGCCCCGGCCCGTCAGCTCGTCCTGCAGGCGTGCTTCGACCCGGCGGCGGTGCCGGTCCGGTGCTACCGCTACGCCGGGGAGGCGGCTTCCGGGCCGGAACTGCCGGTCGGCCCGAGCGGGACCAGCCACATCGCGGTGCTGGACGCGCAGCCGGGCGTCTACGGCATGTGCTGGGAGTGGGACTGACCGAGCTCGTAGTCGGCTTCCCGGAATCCGCCGACCTGCGCCCGCAGCCGCCCGGTGGAGAACGGCCAGCTGAAACTGTTGCGGCCGTTCACATCCGTGTAGTAGCTCGAACAGCCGCCGGACTGGTATACCGTGCCGGGCAACGCCGCCTGGACCTGCGCGTTGAACGCCGCCTGCGCCTCCGGGCGGACCGACAGCGACGTCCCCTCCGCACGCAGTGTCCGGGTGACCGCCGCGACCGTGTGCCGCAGCTGGGCCTCGACGATCGTGAACGCCGATGAGTGCCCGGTGCCGAGGCTCGGGCCCAACAGCAGGTACAGGTTGGGGTACCCGGCCACGGACGTCCCCGCGTACGCCTGCGGGCTGCCCTTCCAGTGGTCGTCGAGGCTGCGGCCGTCGGCGTCGAACACCCGTGCCGAGATCGGCATGTCGAGGATGTGGAAGCCGGTGCCGAAGATGATCGCGTCGACCTCCGCCGTCGAGCCGTCCGCGCCGACGATCGTGCTGCCGGAAACCGAGCGCACCGCCGTCGGATGGACGTCCACAGTGGACTGCGTCAGCGCCCGGTAGTACGTGTTCGACATCAGCAGGCGCTTGCAGCCGAGTGTGTAGTCCGGCGTCAACGCCCGGCGCAGCGCCGGATCCCGCACGGCGAGCCGCAGGTGCGCGAGCCCGATCTTCTGCACCTGCCGCAGCAGCCACGGGTGCCGGAAACCGAACCCGAGCGTCTCCATCAGGCCGTATTCGACGCCGCGCAGGGCCCGCTGCAGGGCCGGGAACCGCCGCAGCAGGAACCGTTCGACGCCCGGGACCGCGTGGTCCGGCTTCGGGAGCACCCACTGCGCCGTGCGCTGGAACAGGTGCAGCCGGCCCACCCGGGGCACGATCTGCGGCACGAACTGGACCGCCGACGCGCCGGTGCCGATCACCGCGACCCGCTTGCCGGTCAGGTCGTAGCCGTGGTTCCAGCGCGCCGAGTGGAAGACCTCGCCGGGGAACCCGGCCAGCCCGGGCAGGTCCGGGATCAGCGGTTCGTGCCAGGGGCCGGTGCCGGCGACCAGGATCCGGGCGGTGTAGCGCCCCTTCGACGTCTCCAGCTCCCAACGGGACTCCCGGGCGTTCCACTGGGCGCGCGTCACCTCGACGCCGTAGCGGATCTTCCCGGTGACGCCGAAGCGCGCGGCCGTGTCCTGCAAGTAGGCGCGGATTTCCGCCTGGCCGGCGAAGGCGCGCGTCCACTCGGGATTGGGCGCGAAGGAGTACGAGTACAGCGCGGACGGGACGTCGCAGGCGCAGCCGGGGTAGGTGTTGTCGCGCCAGGTCCCGCCGAGCGCGTCCGCCTTCTCCAGCACGGCCAGGTCGCCGACGCCGGCCTGGGCGAGGCGGATGGCCGCACCCAGCCCCGACGCCCCGGCACCGACGACGAGGACCGCGAAGTGGCGTTGTTCCATTTTCGGAGACTAACAGTATCCGAAAACCATCGGTACCCCGATTCCGAGGTTGGCTAGAGTTGCGGCATGGCCCGACTCACCCGCGCGGAAAGCCAGGCGCGCACCCGCGAGCAGCTGATCGAGACCGCCAAGCTGCTCTTCCTGCGCGACGGCTACTCGGTGACGTCGCTGGAGAAGGTCGCCGACGAGGCCGGGTACTCGAAGGGCGCGGTGTACTCGAACTTCCGCAGCAAGGACGAGCTCTGCCTGACGGTGCTCGACCGGATCCACGACGAGCAGGTCGCCCTGGTCGCCGAGGCGCTGGCCGGCGCCGAAGGCGTCGAAGGGCTGCTCGCGGCGTTCCAGACGTGGGCCGAGCGCAGCATCGGCGACGAGGCCTGGACCGCCCTGGAAGTCGAGTTCGCAACGAACGCGCGGCGCGACCCGCACGTGCGCGCCGAGCTGGCCGCGCGCGACAAGGCCATCCGCGACACCATCGCCGGCCTGCTCACCGGGTACGCCGAGCGGTTCGGGATCACGCTCCCGATGTCGGCCGACGACGCGGCGACGGCGTTGCTCAGCCTGGGCATCGGCCTCGGCGTCCAGCGGGCGATCGACCCGACGATCCCGGTGTCCGTGCTGCCGGACGTCATCCGCCTGTTCGCCGGGGCGCGCTGACCGTCCTTTGCGGACCCTTTGCGGTGGTCTGGACCGTTCACGAACATGAACGGATTCCACCTCTTGTGGAGCTCGCTGACTCTTCGCTACCGTGTCGCTACGCCGCAGCTCCACCCGCATCACCCGTACCCGCCGTGATCCGACGGCGCACCCCGCGGAAAGGGTTCCCTCCCCATGAGCAAGAAGTTGCGGCCGGTCCTCATCGGCACGCTCGGCGCCGCGTCCGTCGCGGCCCTCGTGATCACCACGCCCGCGTTCTCCTCGGCCGCTCCGGCGCCGGTGAGCGCGTCCGTGCTCGCCGCCGGCGACCTTTCGGCGCCGGCGAAGAAGGAGATCGCGATGAAGCTGGTCTCCAGCGCGGAAAACTCGTCGCTGGACTGGAAGGCGCAGTACAAGTACATCGAAGACATCGGCGACGGCCGTGGTTACACCGCGGGAATCATCGGCTTCTGCTCCGGCACCGGCGACATGCTGGAGCTCGTCGAGGCGTACACGAATTCGGTGCCGAACAACCCGCTCGCCAAGTACCTTCCGGCGCTGCGCAAGGTGAACGGAACGGACTCCCACGCGGGCCTGGGGTCGGCGTTCGAGAGCGCCTGGAAGCAGGCCGCGGCGACCACGGCGTTCCAGACGGCCCAGAACAACGAGCGCGACCGCGTCTACTTCAACCCGTCGGTGAACCAGGGCAAGGCGGACGGCTTGAGCAACCTGGGCCAGTTCGCGTACTACGACGCAATCGTGATGCACGGCCCCGGCGACAGTTCGGACAGCTTCGGTGGCATTCGCAAGGCCGCGATGAAGAAGGCGAAGACCCCGGCCCAGGGCGGCAACGAAACGACGTACCTCAAGGCGTTCTTCGACGCCCGCAAGGTGATCATGAAGCAGGAAGAGGCGCACGCGGACACGTCCCGGGTGGACACCGAGCAGCTGAAGTTCCTCAACGAGGGCAACTTCGACCTGCACACGCCCCTGAAGTGGAAGGTGTACGGCGACTCGTACACGATCAACTGAGCCGGGTCCGGCTTGCCTCGGGCGCACCGGAAGCGCTCGAGGCAAGCCGGGCTAGCGGGCCAGAAGCTCTTCCGCCGTGCGGGTGTTCAGGATGCGCTCCGGCCCGATGCCCGCCTCGATCGCGCGCTCGCACCCGTACCCCAGCCAATCCAGCTGCCCCGGCGCGTGGGCGTCGCTGTCGATCGTGAACTCGCAGCCGAGCTCCGCCGCCAGGCGCAGCAGCCGCATCGGCGGGTCCAGCCGCTCCGGCCGGGAGTTGATCTCCACCGCGACCCCGTTCTCGCGGCACGCCGTGAACACCTTCTCCGCGTCGAACTCCGACTCCGGGCGTCCGCGCCCCACCACCAGCCGGCCGGTGCAGTGCCCCAGTACCCGGACGTGCGGGTTGCGGACCGCCGCCACCATGCGGCGCGTCATGTCCCTCGCCGGCATGCGCAGTTTCGAATGGACGCTCGCCACCACGAAGTCCAGCTGCCCCAGCAGTTCCTCTTCCTGGTCCAGCGAGCCGTCGTCGAGGATGTCGACCTCGATCCCGTGCAGCAGGCGGAACGGGGCCATCAGCTCGTTGGCCTTCGCGACGATCTGCATCTGCGTCCGCAGCCGGTCCGGGGACAGCCCGTTCGCCACCTTCAGGCGCGGCGAATGATCCGTCAGCACCATGTACTCGTGGCCGAGGTCGCGGCCCGCCACCGCCATCTCGCCGATCGAACTGCCGCCGTCCGACCAGTCGGAATGGGTGTGGCAGTCGCCGCGCAACGCCGACCGCAGGGGCTCTCCGCCCGGCAGTTCCTTTTCGACGATCTTCCCCCGGTACGCCGGATCACGGCCGGCCAGCGCGTCCTCGATCACCCCCGCCGTGGCCTTGCCGATCCCCGGCAATGACGTCAGCGTGCCGTTCTCCACCATCTGAGCCAGCTTCTCGGCGCCGGTTTTGTCGACCGTCGCCGCGGCGTTGCGGAACGCGCGGACGCGGTAGGTCGGCTCACCCGCGCGTTCGAGCTGGAACGCGATCTCCCGCAACGCCCATGCCGGATCCATGGGACCTGTTTACCCCCTCCGGGGCAGTTGGTGCAGCTCGACGTCCGTCAAGGCACCCTCGCGCACCACGGCGGTCTGGTACGTGCAGTATGGCTGGCGACGCCGATCGGTCGGCGAACCCGGGTTGAGCAGGCGCAGCCCGGACGGCGTCACGGTGTCCCACGGGATGTGGCTGTGGCCGAAGACCAGCACGTCGGTGTCCGGGAACTGCGCGTCGCACCGCTGCTCACGGCCCTGCTTCGCGCCCGTCTCGTGGATCACCGCCAGGCGGACGCCGGCCAGCTCCGCCCGCGCGATCTCCGGCAGGCGGGCCCGCAGCGCCGGGCCGTCGTTGTTGCCGTACACGCCGATCAGCCGCTTGCTGCGCGCCGCCAGCTCGTCGAGCAGGGCGACCTCGACCCAGTCGCCCGCGTGCACGACGACGTCGGCGGCCGCGACCTCGGCCCACACCTGCGGCGGCAGCTCGCGCGCCCGGGCCGGCAGGTGGGTGTCCGAGATCAGCAGCAGCTTCATCCGATGGCCTTCAGCACCCGGTCCAGGAACCCGCCGATGTGGTCGCGCAGGAGCGCGGCCGCGCCCTCGGCGTCGCCCTTCTTCGCCGCCGCGAGGACCGCCTTGTGCTCGGTCCACTCCTTCTTCCAGCTCGGGTTGGCCTCCCAGCCGACGACGCTGATCAGCGCCGCGCGGTCCTTGAGGTCGTCCAGGATGCTGACCAGCAGCGGGTTGCCGCAGCCCGAGTAGAGGGCACGGTGGAAGCGGCGGTTCAGCAGGCTCAGCGCGGCCTGGTCCTTGTCCGCGATGGCCGCCGACGCCTCCTTCAGCGCCTCGGCCGCGTCTTCCAGCAGCTCGGGGTCGTGCCGCTCGACGGTCCGCCGGACGGCCTCGGGCTCGAGCACCATCCGCACGTCGTAGACGGACTTCGCGAGCTCGGCGTCGACCGTGATCACCGACGCGCCCTTGTACGGGCTGAACGTCACCAGCCCGGAGTTGGACAGCACCTTGAGCGCCTCGCGCACCGGGGTCTTCGACACGCCGAGCCGCGCGGCCAGCTCCGCTTCGACGAGCGGCTGCCCGGGGACGAGTTCCCGGGTCAGGATGCCGCGGCGGATCTCCTCCAGGACCACTTCGGTCCGGGAGGCGGGCAGGCTGAACGTCCCGGTCATGGCGCGCTCCCTCGATCTGTGAACCCCAATTCAACCAGGCGCCTCGATCGTATATCAGATGCCATACTGGATCGCATGAAGAAACCCGAGGAACTCCGCAGCCACCGGTGGTTCGGCGGCGACGAACTGCGCAACTTCAGCCACCGCGCCCGCAGCCGCCAGCTCGGCTACAACCCGGAAGAGCACCTCGGCAAACCGGTCATCGGCATCCTCAACACCTGGTCGGACATCAACCCGTGCCACCTGCACCTGCGCGAACGCGCCGAGCAGGTCAAGCGCGGTGTCTGGCAGGCCGGCGGCTTCCCGCTGGAGTTCCCGGTCGCCACGCTGTCGGAGACCTACCAGAAGCCGACCCCCATGCTCTACCGCAACCTCCTGGCGATGGAAACCGAGGAGATCCTCCGGTCCTACCCGATCGACGGGGCCGTCCTGATGGGCGGCTGCGACAAGACCACGCCGGCGCTGCTGATGGGCGCGGCCAGCGCCGGGCTGCCGGCCATCTTCGTCCCGGCCGGGCCGATGCTGCGCGGGCACTGGCGCAACGAGGTCCTCGGCAGCGGCACCGACATGTGGAAGTACTGGGACGACAAGCGCGCCGGCCTCATCGGCGACGCCGAAATGTCCGAACTGGAGCACGGGCTGGCCCGCTCGCCGGGCCACTGCATGACGATGGGGACGGCGTCCACCATGACCTCGGCCGCCGAGGTGCTCGGCGTGACGCTGCCGGGCGCGGCGTCGATCCCCGCCGTCGACTCGGCACACCACCGGATGGCCGCGGCCAGCGGCGCCCGGATCGTCGGCATGGTGTGGGAAGACCTGACCGTCACGCAGGTGCTGGACAAGCGGGCCTACGCCGACGCGATCACCACCGTGCTCGCCCTCGGCGGCTCGACCAACGCCGTGATCCACCTGATCGCGATGGCCGGCCGCAGCGGCATCCCGGTCAGCCTCGCCGACTTCGACGCGATCGCCCGGCGCGTGCCCGTGCTGGCGAACATCCGTCCCGGCGGCGACTGGCTGATGGAGGACTTCTACTACGCCGGCGGCCTGCCCGGGCTGCTGTCGCGGCTCACCGATCTGCTGCACCCGGACCGCCTCACCGTCACCGGCCGGACGCTCGGCGAGAACCTCGCGAGCGCGCGCGTCCACAACGACGACGTCATCCGGACGCGGGACAACCCGGTCGCCGCCGAGGGCGGGGTCGCGGTGCTGCACGGGAACCTGGCGCCGTCGGGCGCGGTCATCAAGCACATCGCGGCCGAGAAGCACCTGCTGACGCACACCGGCCCGGCCGTCGTCTTCGAGAACCACCCCGACCTCAAGAAGCGGATCGACGACCCGGCGATCACCGCGGACTCGGTGCTGGTGCTGCGCGGTTCCGGCCCGCTCGGCGGCCCCGGCATGCCCGAGTACGGGATGCTGCCGATCCCCGCCCACCTGCTCGAACAGGGCGTCCGCGACATGGTCCGGATCTCCGACGCGCGGATGAGCGGGACGAGTTACGGCGCCTGCGTGCTGCACGTGGCGCCCGAATCGCACGTCGGCGGCCCGCTGGCCCTGGTCCGCGACGGCGACCTGATCACCTTGGACGTTCCTTCACGGACGCTGCGGCTCGAGGTGTCCGATGCGGAACTCGAGCGGCGGCGTGCGGAATGGACCGCCCCGGCGCCGCGGTTCGAACGCGGTTACGGCGCGCTCTACTCCGAACACATCACGCAGGCCGACGAAGGCTGCGACTTCGATTTCCTCGCCCGGGCGGGACACAATCCCGAGCCGGACGCGCGGTGAAGTCGGCCGAGTTCACTGATCCGTGACCGATTCATCCCCCATAAGGGCGAGTCGTACGGCTTGTCCGGGTGCCCCGTACGCTGATCCCGTCACCGTCGCAACCCGGTGCCGCGTCGAAGGGGTGGAGAGTTGCCGCACGAACCGCACTGGCCCGACTCGCACGGCGAGCAGACCGACGTCCTGCCCGTCGTCCGGCCCGAGCCGGCACCGGGCCCCGCCCCCGCGAAGCGCTCGTTTCGCAAGGCCGGCCTGATCGCGGGCGGCGTCTTCGGCGTGCTGGTCGCGATCTACGGGATCGACATCCTGATCAGCCAGGGCAGCGTCCCGCGCGGGGTGACCGTGGCCGGCGTCGACGTCGGCGGCATGGGCCGGGAAGCGGCCGAACAGGAACTGCGCGGGAAGATCGAGCCGCGGCTGACGCGCCCGCTCGCCGTCACCGCGGGCGAGTACCAGGGCACGCTGTCGCCGACGCTCGCCGGGCTGAAGCTCGACTGGCCGCAGACCCTCGACCAGGCCGGTGAGCAGCCGCTGAACCCCTTCACGCGGTTGGCGTCGCTGTTCTCCAGCCGCGAAGTCGGCGTGGTGAGCCACTCCGACCAGGCGAAGCTCACCGCCGCACTGGAGGCGCTGCGCGGTCAGGTCGACCGCGACCCGGTCGAGGGCACCGTGAAGTTCGAGGGTGCCGCACCGGTCGCCGTCCCGCCGAAGGCCGGGCAGAAGCTCGACGTCCCGGCCGCGACCGCCGCCGTCGTCGAGAAGTGGGCGAGCGGGGAGACCCTGGCGCTGCCGGTGACCAGCACGCCGGTGCGCACCACGCCCGAAGGCGTCCAGGCGGCGCTCGACGGGTTCGCGCGGCCCGCCGTCTCCGGCCCGCTGGTGGTCAAGGGCGAAGGCAAGAACGCGACCGTGAAGCCGGAGGCGATCGCCGCGGCGATCAGCTTCGAGCCCGCCGAGGGCGGCGGTCTGACACCGAAGATCGACAACGCGAAGATCGCCGAAGCCGCCGGGCCACAGCTGAAGTCCACCGAGAAGGAGGGCAAGGACGCGACCGTCGTCTTCGAGGGCGGCAAGCCCGCGGTGGACCCCTCCACCGACGGCCGGACGGTCGACTGGGACCCCAGCCTCAAGCCGCTGCCCGACGTCCTGAAGAAGACCGACGGCCGCGAGGTGGCCGCCGTCTACAAGGACAGCCCGGCGAAGGTGACCACCGACCAGGCGAACCAGCTCGGCATCAAGGAGGTCGTCGGCGAGTTCACCACCCAGAAGTTCGCGGCCGACTCCGGGGTGAACATCCGGACCGTCGCCCAGAAGGTGAACGGCGCGATCGTCAAGCCCGGGGAAACCTTCAGCCTCAACGGGTTCACCGGCCCGCGCGGCACGGCCCAGGGGTACGTCGAGGCGGGCGTGATCAAGGACGGCGCCCCCGGCCGCGAGGTCGGCGGCGGCATTTCGCAGTTCGCGACCACGCTGTACAACGCGTCCTACTTCGCGGGCCTGAAGGACGCGGGGCACAAGGAGCACAGCTACTACATCAGCCGCTACCCCGCCGCGCGCGAGGCGACGGTGTTCCAGAACCCCAACGGTTCCAGCGTCATCGACCTCAAGTTCACCAACGACGCGCCGACCGGCATCGCGATCCAGACGATCTGGACGCCGTCGTCGATCACCGTGAAGCTGTGGGGCACCAAGCGCTACACCGTCGAGTCGATCGAGGGCACCCAGACCAACCGGAGCGACCCACCGACCAAGCCGGGGCCGGCCGAGAACTGCCACGCGTCGAACGGCGCGCAGGGGTTCACCACCAGCAACACCCGCGTGCTCAAGGACGCCGCCACCGGCCGCGAGGTCAGCCGCTCGACCCGGACCGTCCACTACAACCCGCAACCGAAAATCGTCTGCGGCGAGGGACAGTGACCTCCTAACGGACGTTCACGCTGGGCGTTCGCGGCGGTACCCTGAGTGCCCATGAGCGGGCGCGCGGTCGGGTTCCGGGACGTCCTCGCCGTGACCGAGTTCCGGGCGCTGTTCTCGGCCCAGCTGGTCTCGGTCACCGGTGACCAGCTGGCCCGGGTCGCGCTGTCGATCCTGGTGTACGACCGGACGAACTCGCCGGGCTGGGCGGCGCTGACGTACGCGCTGACGTTCCTGCCGGACCTGGTCGGCGGGCCGCTGCTGTCCGGGCTGGCCGACCGCTACCCGCCGCGCACGGTGATGGTCCTGGCGGACGTCCTGCGGGCGCTCGCGGTGGCCGCGATGGCGGTACCGGGCCTCCCGCTCCCGGCGGTGGCGACGCTGCTGGTCGGCGTCCAGCTGTTCAACCCGGTCTGGAGCTCCGCGCGGGCGACGCTGCTGCCGCAGGTGCTGCCGGGCGAGACGTTCGTGCCCGGGATGGGCCTGCTGATGATGCTGGTCCAGGCGGGCCAGGTCGCCGGCTTCGCCCTCGGCGGGCTCCTCGTGGCGGGCCTGGGCACGAGCGGCGCCCTGCTGACGGACGCGGCGACCTTCGCGGTGTCGGCCCTGTTCCTGGTCGCCGGCGTGGCCCCGAGGCCCCCGGGCTCGACGGGCGTGCGCTGGTGGCGCCACATCCGCACGGGCTGGACGGTGGTGGCGGGCGACCGCCGCCGCCTCGCCCTGGTGGCGCTGGGCTGCGTGTCGGGGACCTATATAGCGGGCGAGGCGATCGCGGCCCCGTACGCCGCCGAACTCGGCGGCGGCGCGGTGGTGGTCGGCTTGCTGCTGGGGGCGTTCGCGCTGGGGAACGTGCTGGGGATGGCCGCGCTGTCCCGCATCCCCCAGTCGCAACGGGGCCCGCTGCTGGGACCGCTCGCGGTCCTGGCGTGCGCGGCGTTGGTGGGGTGCGCCCTGCGGCCGGACCTGTTGGCCACGTTGGCGCTGTTCACGCTGTGCGGAGTGGCCAGTTCGTACAACTTGATCGCGAACACGACGTTCGTACAGCTCACACCGGAGGGGCAGCGAGCCCAGGCGTTCGGGTTCGCGTTGACGGCGTTGCGGGTGTCCCAGGGGCTCGGTGTGGTGCTGGCGGGGCTGGCGGCCGAGCGCTGGGCCCCGCACGGGGTGGTGGCGGGGGCGGGCGCGGTGGGGGTGCTGGCGGCGCTGGGTGCCGCCCGGCTGTGGCGACGGGCGGATTGCCGGTGACGGGGGTTGGCAGGCGCGATCGGGCGCGGTGGCGGCAGTCGGCGCGGCCCGACCGAGCGGCCCCTCAGGACCCCCGCGGTAAGACCAGGTCAGGCAAAACCGGCCAGGCGCACCGGCGGCATCCGACGCGGCCCGACCGAGCGGCGCCCAACCGGATCCCCGGTGACCGGCCCGGAGGCCGGCCACCGGGCACGGGTCAGGCCTGCGTCCAGTCCGTGGGGATGCGGCGCGGGGTCCAGTCGGTGGGGCACTCGGCTGGCGAGACGCCGGGCCGCGTCCAATCCGTCGGGAGCTCGCGGACCGTCCAGTCGGTGGGGAATTCGCGGGCGGTCCAGTCGGTCGGGAGCCGGCGCGGGGTCCGGTCCGTGGGGATCGCGCGGGTCCAGTCGGTGGGGAGCTGCCGGGTCCAGTCGGTCGGCCGCTGCGCGCGGCGGCGGGACGGGACGATGTTGGCGTTGGGCAGGAAGTGCGACATGATTTCTCCAGTTCCGTGAGGGATCTTGCACGGTGAGTGACCGGACGGTAGCCCGACCAGCCTAGTGACACACCGCGGTCATTCGATTACAGTGACGAATTCTGCGAAGAGTTTCATCCTGAGCAGAAGGGCGTTTCGTGGGATTGTCCGGGTCCCCAGGGCGAAAGCCCAGCTCAGAACGTCCACGATCAGGTTTCCGAACGTGGGCGATGTGGAAGCTGGCCACTCCGGTGTTCGGCTACGTCCTCATCGTCGACGCCCTGGCGCTGATCGCGGTCGTCTCGACGGCCGCGCTGGTGCCGATCACCACCCAATCGTTGCTCTGGTGTGGACTGATCCTCGCCGGTGAGGTCGTGCACCTCGAAGCGGCGCAACGCATCGAGCGCATCCGGGAGCTGGCCGCCGACGGCCGGCCGCACATGCACCTGCAGTCGATCTGGATCTTCGCCGGGCTGCTCCTGCTGCCGCCGCCGTTGGCCACCTTGGTCATCGTCGTGAGTTATGCCCATTCCTGGGTCCGGGTCTACAAACGGCGCGGGGTGATTCACCGGAAAGTGTTCTCCGGCGCGACCGTGATCCTCGCTTGCGCCGCCGCGGGGGCGGTGCTGTGGGCCGGCACCGGGCACGTGGCGCCCTACGTCCCCTACCTGGACGGCTTCGGCGGGATGCTCGCGCTGCTGACGTCCGGGATCGTCTACTTCGGCCTGAACTACGTGCTCGTGATCCTGGCCATCCTGATGAGCAATCCGGGCAAGCCGCCGCGGCAGGCGTTCGGCAACCCGTCCGACGTGCTGATCGTGCTGGCCGCGGTGGGGGTCGGCTGCGGGATCGCGCTGGTGATGACGGTCCGGCCGTGGCTGCTGCCGGTGCTCATGGTGACGCCGGTGGCGCTGCACATCGGCCTGCTGCTCCCCCAGTTCCAGGCGGCCGCGCGCACCGACTCCAAGACGGCGCTGCTCGCGCCGGAGTTCTGGGTGCAGCTGGCCCGCAACGAGCTCGCCCGCGCGGCGGAGCTGTCCTCGACGGCCGGCGTGCTGATGATCGACATCGACCATTTCAAAGCCATCGACGACGACAACGGCCACCTGGCGGGCGACGAGGTCCTGCGCTCGGTGGCGGCGGCGATCCAGGGCTCGGTCCGCGGCGGCGACTACGTGGGCCGCTTCGGCGGCGACGAGTTCGTGGTCCTCCTGCCGGGCACGACCAGCGCCGAGATCGCGTCGGTCGCGGACCGCATCCGCCGGGCGATCGCCCGGATCGAGGTGCCGGTCCCGGTGATCCGCCCGGGCAAGCCCGAGGTGATCAGCGGTCTGACGGCCTCGATCGGCGCGGCGGTGTACCCGGAAACGGCCACGGAGTACACGATCCTCCTCCAGGCTGCCGACGACGCGGTGTTCGAAGCGAAGGCGGGCGGCCGCGACCGCGTGGTCCTGGCGACCGCCCGCACCGAGCTCACCCGCCCGGAGATCCCGGACGCCCTCTAAGGCAGCGCCGCCAGGGATTCCTCGAGGACCGCATCGGACAGCTCGTCGTCCACCATGTTCCCGGCGAGGTACGCGCCATACGCCGGCAGATCCAGATGAGCGTGACCGCACAACGCCGTGAGGATCACCTTCTCCTCACCGCTTTCCTTACACCGCAATGCTTCCTGGATGCACGCCGCCAGCGCGTGCGTCGGCTCCGGTGCCGGGATGATGCCTTCCGACCGGGCGAACCGGACCCCCGCCGCGAAGCACTCCTGCTGACCGATGGCGATCGCCTCGATCAGGCCGAGCTCGTAGATGTGCGAGATCAGCGGGGACATCCCGTGGTACCTCAGCCCGCCCGCGTGGATCGGGTCCGGGATGAACTCGTGGCCGAGCGTGTGCATCTTGAGCAACGGCGTGAGCCCGGCCGTGTCGCCGAAGTCGTAGGCGTACTTCCCGCGCGTCAGCGAGGGGCACGCGGCCGGCTCGACCGCGCGGATCACCGGGTTCATCCGGCCCGCCAGTTTCTCGCGCAGGAACGGGAAAGCGAGCCCGCCGAAGTTGGACCCGCCGCCGGTGCAGCCGACCAGGACGTCCGGGGTGTCGCCGGCCAGCTCGAACTGCTTGAGGGCCTCCTCGCCGATCACCGTCTGGTGCAGCAGCACGTGGTTGAGCACGCTGCCCAGCGCGTACCGCGCGTCCGGGTCCTGCGCCGCCTGCTCGACGGCTTCGCTGATCGCGATCCCGAGACTGCCCGTGGAATCCGGGTGCTGCTTGAGGATCGCGCGGCCGGACTCGGTCAGCTCGGACGGGCTCGGGTGGACGGTCGCGCCGAACGTCTCCATCATCAGCTTGCGGTAGGGCTTCTGGTCGTAGGACGCGCGGACCTGCCAGACCTCGCACTCCAGCCCGTACTGGGCACACGCGAAGGCGAGCGCGTTCCCCCACTGGCCGGCGCCGGTCTCGGTGGTCAGCCGCGTGACGCCTTCGGCCGCGTTGTAGAACGCCTGCGGCACCGCGGTGTTCGGCTTGTGCGACCCGACCGGGCTGACCCCCTCGTACTTGTAGTAGATCCGCGCGGGCGTGCCCAGCGCCTTCTCCAGCCGGCGCGCCCGGAACAGCGGCGACGGGCGCCAGAGCCGGTAGACCTCCCGGACCTCCTCCGGGATGTCGACATAGCGATCCGTCGTCACTTCCTGGGCGATGAGCGCCTGCGGGAACAGCGGCGCGAGGTCGTCCGGGCCGACGGGCTCGCGCGTGCCGGGGTGCAGCGGCGGTGGCGGCGGCTCGGGCAGGTCGGGGATGACGTTGTACCACTGGGTCGGGAGATCGGCTTCGTCCAGGACGTATTTGGTCTGCTCAGCCATCACGCCTCCTTGGTCGGCACCCCAACTTAGGACGCTCCCGGCCGCGGAACCAGTACGGTGATCGGGTGACGAACCCGATGCTCGCCGACCTCCCGATCTGGCACCCCCCGTCCGGCCGCGGCCCCGGCTTGGTGCTGGTCCAGGAGATCTTCGGCCTCGACGACTACCTGCGCTCGGTCGCGGCCGACCTGGCCGGGATGGGATACGTGGTGGCCGTCCCGGAACTGTTCTGGCGGACGGCGCCGGGCTGGTCCTCGACGCACGACGAAGCCGGGGTCGCGGCGTCGATGAAGGTCGCGAGCACACTCGACCCCGCGCTCGCGGTGGCGGACGTCCTGGCCACGGTCGCCCACCTGCGTTCGCTGCCGTCGGTGGCCGGCGGCGTCGGCGTCCTGGGCTTCTGCCTGGGCGGCTCGCTGGCGTTCGCGGCGGCGGTCGAGGGCGATCCGGACGTGGCGGTCTCCTTCTACGGCTCCACGGTCGCGGCCCAGATCGACGGGCTGTCCCGGGTCGAGTGTCCGATCCAGTTCCACTTCGGCGGGCAGGACCCGTACATCCCGAGGTCCGATGTGGCCGTGGTGGAGGCGGCCGTCGCCGCGCACCCGGGGGCGGAAATCCACGTGCAGGAGGACGCCGGGCACGCCTTCCACAACAACGTGGCGCCGATGTTCCACCACCCCGAAGCCGCGGCCCGGGCCTGGGAGCTGACCGCGGAATTCCTGCGGCGGGCCCTCCCGGCGTGAAGGCGACGCTCGTCCGGGGCACCGGCGAGCGGCCCGGAGTGCTCGTCGAGCTGACCTTCCTGGTGCTGTGGTTCCTGCTCTTCGCGCGTCTCGACGCCGCTGTGGGCAAGGATTTCGCGGCCGCCGAAGCCCATGCGCGGGCCCTGCAGGCCCTCGAACACTCGGTGCACCTCGACATCGAACTGAGCGTGAACGCTTGGCTGGCCGGGCAGCCGGTCCTCGCACACCTGGCGGTGTACCTGTACCGGCTGTACTACCTGGTGGTCGCCGGTGTGCTGCTGTGGGTGTTCGTCCGGCACGCCGGCAGCTACCGCCACGTCCGCCGGACGATGGTCGCGATGATGGCCCTCGTGCTGCCGGTCTACTGGGCGGTGCCGATGTCGCCGCCGCGGTTCGCCCTGCCCGGGGCGGTCGACATCGTGGCCAGGTACGACTTCCTGGCCGTGGAGAGCTGGACGAGGCCCACCCACCACACGGCGATGCCGAGCATGCACGTCGGCTGGTCGCTGTGGTGCGCGTATGCCGTGTGGACCGTCCTGCGGGCCACGCATCCCCGGCTGGCGCTGCTGGCGTGGCTGTTCCCGGCGCTCATGGTGGCGGACGTCTTCGCCACCGGGAACCACTACGTCCTGGACGTCGCCGGCAGCGTCGCGCTGCTGACCGTCGCCGTTCTGGCCGCGAAGCTGTGGGAGCGTCTCAGCAGAACTTCCGTTCGGTGGCAACGGGATCCGCGGGAACCGTGACCGTGGTCCGGTGCCACGCGCCGGTGAGGCCGCCCGCCACGGCGCTGCTCCACGGCGGCGACCTGACCGCGCACGACGACGGCGGCGCGGTGTTCACGCTGACCCTGCCCCGCCGCCCGGAAACACCCACGCCGGCTCCGGACGCGCTCTAGGATTTCGCCGTGGCTTCGACGAACGCACCGACCACCGGACTGTGGTCCATCAAACGGCACCTCGTCGCGGTGGTCTGCATCGGGCTCGGCGTGTTCGCCGTCGCGGCCGGGCTCTTGTGGCTGGCGCTGGGGTTGCCCGCCGCGCCGAGTGCGGACACGCGGCTGAACGTCGTCAAGATCGCCTTGTCGGTGGTGGCCGGGGTCGGCGGGGTGGTGGCGCTGGTCGTCGCCTACCGCAAGCAGCGGATCGGGGAGATCGCCGAGGCTCGCGAGCGCGTCAAGGTGCTCAACGAGCGCTTCGCCAGTGCTTGCGCGCAGATCGGCCACGAGAAGCCGACCGTCCGGCTCGCCGGGATCTACGCCATGGCCAGCCTGGCCGACGAATGGCTCGAGCAGCGCCAGGTGTGCATCGACGTGCTGTGCGCGTACCTGCGCATCCCGTACGAGCCCGCGATCGATTCGCCGTGGTACCACGACGAAGAATCCGAAGTGCGCCTTTCGATCACCAGCGTGATCAGCGATCACCTCCGCCCGGGCGCGCCGGTCGGCTGGCACGGTCACGAGTTCAACCTCCTGCGGGCCGTGCTCCGCTCCGCCGATTTCGCGGACATCCGGATGACCGGCGGCCGGTTGCTGCTCAGCCTGGCCCGGTTTCCCGGCGGCTGGACGTCGTTCGACGGAATGCACGTCAGCGGCGGCGAAGTCTGGTTCGGTGGCGCCACGTTCGACGGCGACGCCCGGGTGACTTTCGAAAACGCGGAGTTCAGCGGCGGGCGCGTCCAGTTCGACGGCGCCGCGTTCACGGGTGGTGAAGTAAGTTTCCGCGGGGCCCGGTTCACCGGCGGCGAGGTCGACCTTTCCCAGGTCAGCACCGACGACTACACCGCGCCACCCGTGTTCGACCGGTGGGACAGCCCACCGCCCGGACTGCTGCTTCCCGGCGTTGTCCGATGAATTCGACGAAATCGAAAGTTGACGGCACACGGGAAAAGCCCTACATTTTTCCGGGCTGATTGTTAGCGCTAACAGATCCGCGAAGGAGAACCGATGAGGTCATCCCACCGAGCGGTTCGCGTCCGGCGCAGCCGGAGGACGCGCGCGCTGATCGCCGTGCTCACCACCGTCCTCGCGGCCACCGCGGCGGTCGTGCTCCACCCCGGCGCGGCGTCGGCGGCCACCGTCGACACGAGTGCGTGGTACGTGCTGGTCAACCGCAACAGCGGCAAGGTGCTGGACGTTTCCGGGGCGTCCACCGCCGACGGCGCGGCGATCCACCAATGGTCCCGCCACGACGGCGCCAACCAGCAGTGGCAGTTCGTGGACTCCGGCAACGGCTTCTACCGGCTGAAGTCGAAGAACTCCGGCAAGGTCCTCAACATCGGCAACTGGTCGACCGCGGACGGCGCGAAGGTCCAGCAGTGGACCGACCTCAACGGCACCAACCAGCAGTTCAGCCTCGCCGACTCCGACGGCGGCTACCTCCGCCTGCTCAACCGCAACAGCGGCAAGGCCGTGGAGGTGACCGGCGCGTCGACCGCGGACGGCGCCGCCGTCGTCCAGTACGGCGACTGGAAGGGCGCCAACCAGCAGTGGCAGCTCGTCAAGCTCGGCGACACCGCCTCGTGCGCCCTCCCGGCGTCCTACCGCTGGTCCTCGACGGGCCCGCTGGCCGAACCGAAGGCGGGCTGGCTCGCGCTCAAGGACTTCAGCAGCGTGGTCTACAACGGCAAGCACGTCGTCTACGGGTCGACGACCGACACGTCCGGGTCGTACGGCTCGATGGCGTTCAGCCCCTTCACGAACTGGTCCGACATGGCCTCGGCCGGCCAGACCGGAATGACCATCGGCACGGTCGCCCCGACGCTGTTCTACTTCGCCCCCAGGAACATCTGGGTGCTCGCCTACCAGTGGGGCCCGACCACCTTCAGCTACCGGACGTCGAGCGACCCCACCAACGCGAACGGCTGGTCCGCCCCGCAGGAGCTGTTCACCGGCACCATCCCCGGCGGCGCGCCCCTCGACCAGACCCTCATCGGCGACGGCACGAACATGTACCTGTTCTTCGCCGGTGACAACGGCAAGATCTACCGGGCGAGCATGCCGATCGGCAACTTCCCGGGCAGCTTCGGCTCGAACTACACGACGATCATGAGCGACACCACGGCCAACCTCTTCGAAGCCGTCGAGGTCTACAAGGTCCAGGGCCAGAACCAATACCTGATGCTCGTCGAGGCGATGGGCGCGGGCGGCCGCTTCTTCCGCTCGTTCACCGCCACCAGCCTGGGCGGCACGTGGACCCCGCAGGCCGCGACCGAGAGCAACCCCTTCGCGGGCAAGGCCAACAGCGGCGCGACGTGGACCAACGACATCAGCCACGGCGACCTGGTCCGCACCAACCCGGACCAGACCAAGACGGTCGACCCCTGCCACCTGCAACTGCTGTACCAGGGCCGCAACCCCGCGTCCGACGGCACCGACTACAACCACCTGCCCTGGCGCCCCGCCGTGCTGACCCTCCAGCGCTGACGCCGGCTCGGCGCGCGAAACGGCGGCGCGCCTGCCTCTGCGCTACGACCCCGGCATCGGCCCGCTCGTGTCCTGCGGCGGCCAGGACAGCGGCGGCCACGGCGGTTCCACCCGCAGGTCCGGGTCCGGGTCGCGCGCGCCCGCCCACCAGCCGGCCGCGACGACCACCGGCAGGCACGCCGCGGCGAGGATCGGCCCGAGGATGCCCGGGGCCGGCTCTTGCGGGTGACCGAGCGTCCAGCCCAGCGCGGGCACGACGGAGGCCAGTCCGGGCAGGACGGCGGCCGCGACCACCACCGGCATGCGCGGCCGGGACAGCGGCCGTCGTGGTGCCACGACGAGCGCGGTACCGACGCCGAGCAGGCACACCTCGGTCACCAGCCAGAGCAGGGTCGACTGCCCGGCGTTCGAACCGAAGAACACCACGATGCCGCTGATCGGGACGGAGGCGAAGAGGAACAGGGTGACGGGCAGCGCCGCCATCAGCCCGCGGCCGTGCCGGGCGCGGACCCGGCCGGCCGCCACCGCCGTCCCGATCGCCAGCGCGAGCAGGGCGAGCAGCCCGGCCGTCATGACGTCCACCCCGATCACCCGGCCGAACGCGGTGAGCGGCACCGGCCGGATGTCCAGGCCGGTTCCGGCGTCCACGACGGGCACCCGGCGCCAGGTCCCGCCGGCGTCGCGGACGGCCAGCCCCTCCACGCCGTTGGCCACGATCACCTGGTGTCCACCCGGGACGGCGCGGACGGCGACCTCCGTGCTGGCCAGTTTGGCCACGTTGACGATCCCGGCGGGAAACGGGTGCTGCCGCTGGACGAACTCCCACCGGACGGCGGGCACCTCCCAGGCGGTGTGCCAGGTCCGGCCGCCGTCGGTCGTTTCGTCGACGCCGAGCAGCCGGCCGCCGCGCGTGTCGTCGACGACGTCGGCGCCGTGCACGCGGTAGCAGTGCGTCGCCGCCTCGGGCGCGCAGGCTTCGACCCGCTTCCGGGGCGTCGGCCAGGGCGGCGGGGGCGCCTCCTCGAGGAACCGCCAGCCGTCGACGCCCGAGACGGAGCCGTAGAACCCGCCGCCCGCCTCGATCACCACCTGCGTGCCCTCGCTCCGCACGGACTGCACGGCCGGGGTGTGCTCGCTGGGCGCCGACGTCGCCGTGATCGCCAGAACGGTGAACGGGACCGCGGCCACCACCCGCAGCCGCACCGGCAGGGGCGGGGCCGACGTCACCCGGCGCCAGGCCCACCAGGACAGGCCCAGCGCGGGCAACGCGACCAGGTCGGTCGGATCGGCCAGGATCACCGATGGCCCGTTGACGACCGACCAGGCCGCGGACGCGACGCCGGCGCCCACGGCGGTCAGTTTGACCAGCGCGAACCCCGCGCCGGTCACCAGCACCGCGGCCGCGGCCGCGGCGGCGGTCCGGCCGGCGAAGAACAGGCCGAGGAGCAGCCCGAGCACCGGCGGGGCCGCCACCAGCCCGGCGAAGTCGCTGAGCTTGCCGGTGACGAGCCCCGGCCACCACGGTTTGAACACCTGGTCGTTGAGCAATAACACCGTGGTGGCGCCGATGATCAGCGGATGCCCCAGCCACCGCAGGAAAACCCCAGTTCGCATTCGGTACAGCCTGCGGCGCGGTGATCACGGCCGTGACACGGCCCGGCCCCGGATCGGGTCAGGGCCTCACCGGAGGGTCCAGAACACCCCGTGGTACTTCCCGGCCGCGGTGTTGGCCCGCCCGATGACCCGGCCGCTGTCGGTGATCCGGGAAGCTTCGCTGCGGGTGCTGCTGGGCAGCATCGCGAGCTGCGTGCGCGGCCCGTTCCGGTACCAGACGGTCGCCCGGCTCCGGAGCGTGCCCACTGCGGTGCCCTCCGCGTCGACCCCTTGGACGTCGGCGCTGGAGCCGTCGTCGGCCAGGACGGCCACGGTGCCGTCGGGGGCCCAGCGCACCGCCGAGCGGGCCGGCGGGGTGAGGTAGCCGTAGCCCACGACGTAGCCGGTGGAGCCGATCCAGGAGATCCAGACCGAGTACGGGCTGGGCCAGGCCAGCGGGTGGGCCGTGCCGCCGGTGTCCCAGGTCGCCGGGACGATGGGCCCGCTCGTGGTTCCGGCGGCGACCCCGCCCGCGTTGACCAGGTGGGCCCCGCTGCTCGGGCTCTGCGGCGCCAGCTCGGTGATCGGCCCGCCGTCGACCCAGCGCACGGCGTGGTTCGCCCCGGCGCGCTGGGCGCCGCCGACGACGATCCGGCCGTCGGCGGAGATGTCCTCGGCCATGCTCCAGGTCTCGCCGGGCAGCGTGCCCAGGTCGGTGGCCTGGCCGTCCGGGTCCCAGCGGAAGCCGTGGTACTCGTTGGCCGGCGTCAGCCAGTTCCCCACGACCACGCCGGTGTCGCTGATCGCGAAGGCGGTGGCGTTGTGGAAGCCGGGCGGGACCTGCAGCGTGGTCGCCTGGCCCTGGGCGTCCCAGCGGGCCGGCACGGCGTCGGTCGCGGTCAGCACGTAGCCGGCCGACTCCCCGAGCTCGTTGATGTCCCGCACCTGTCCCGCACTGCCGCCGGGGGTCGGCAGCGCGGTGATGACGCCGTCGGCGTCCCAGCGGACCGGGCGGTCCCGCCGCGGATTGGTGCCCACGGACGAAAGGCCGACCATCACCCCCGCCTCGTTGACCGCCAGGACGATGCTCTCGTCGTCGCCCGGCAGGGTCCCGAGGTCGACCGGCCCGCCCGGGGCGGCCTGCGCGGTCCCCGCCAGCGCCCCGGAAAACACGACCACGGCCGCCAGCGATCTTCGGAAAATCCGCAGCACGATGACTCCCCTCCTCGACCGGCGACGCCGGTCTCCCTTGCCGCGGACAGTAGCCGAAGCACCGCGCGAGTTGTGCTGCGGCGAGGGCGATCCACACGAATAGCCGAGCAGTCGCGTCCACTGTGGACTAACTCAGCCGGTCCCGGCGGCGCTTCAGGGACGCGACCTCGGCCGTGTTGCCCGCCAGCTCGATCGCCTTGTCGTACGCCGCCCGGGCCTCGGCCCCGCGGGACAGCCGGCGCAGCAGGTCGGCGCGGGTCGCGTGGTAGGCGTGGTAGCCGGCCAGCTGGTCCTCGAGCCGGCCGACGGCCGCCAGGGCCACCTCCGGGCCGTCGAGTTCGGCGACCGCGATCGCCCGGTTGAGGGCGACGACCGGCGAGGCGTCGACCCGGACCAGCTGGTCGTAGAGGGCGACGACCTGCGACCAGTCGGTGTCGCGGATATCGCGGGCCGACGTGTGCACGGCGTTGATCGCCGCGAGGATCTGGTAGCGGCCCGGCGCCACCCCGGCGGCGAGGCGTTCGCGCACCAGCCGGTGCCCCTCGGCGATCAGCGCGCGGTCCCAGACGCCGCGGTCCTGCTCGTCGAGGGCCACCAGTTCGCCCGCCGCGACGCGGGCCGGGCGGCGGGCCTCGATGAGCAGCATCAGCGCCAGCAGCCCGGTCACCTCGCCGTCGTCCGGCAGGAGCGCGTGGACCAGGCGGGTGAGCCGGATCGCCTCGGTGGTCAGCTCGTGCCGGACCGGGTCGGTGCCGGGGCCGGTCGCCAGGTAGCCCTCGTTGAAGACGAGGTAGAGGACGGTGAGCACGCTCGACACGCGGGCCGGGAGGTCCTCGGCGGACGGTACGCGGTACGGGATGCGGGCGGCCTTGATCTTGGCCTTGGCCCGGGTGATCCGCTGCTCCAAAGTGGACTCCCGGACCAGGAAGGCGCGGGCGATCTCGGGCACGGTCAGGCCGCCGACCAGGCGCAGCGTCAGGGCCACCCGGGCCTGCGTCGCCAGGGCCGGGTGGCAGCAGGTGAAAACCAGTCGCAGCCGGTCGTCGCCGATGGCACCGGCGGGCGCGGGCGGGGTGTCGTCGTGCAGCATCCGGGCCTCCTCGTGCTTGTCGTCGCGCTTGTTCTCGCGCCGGATCCGGTCGATCGCCTTCCGGACGGCGGTGGTGGTCAGCCAGGCCCCGGGGTTCGGCGGCACGCCGTCGCCCGGCCACCGCTCGACGGCGGTCGCGAACGCCTCGGCGGCCGCCTCCTCGGCGACGTCGAGGTCCCCGAACCGCCGGGTCAGGGCGGCCACCACCCGGGCCCACTCTTCGTGGTGGGCCCGGGTCACCGCTTCCCCGGCGCCGCTCACCGGAACGGCCGCACTTCGATCTTCCGGTCGCACACCTTCGACGCCTCGGCGGCGAGCGTGAGCGCGACGTCGAGGTCGGGGACGTCCCACACCCAGAAGCCGGCGAGGTACTCCTTCGACTCGACGAACGGCCCGTCGGTGAGCACGGCCTGCTCACCCCGGTTGTCGACGACCGTGGCCGCGTCGGTGTCCGCGAGCCCGCCGGCGAAGACCCAGTGGCCGTCGGCGATCAGCCGGTCGTTGAACTCGCTGATGAAGGGCTGCCGGTCGGTGCTGCCGGGCTCGACCTTGTCGTCGATGACGGAGACCAGATACTGCATACAGAATCCTTTCTCGGGGGAAGAAGCTCAAGCCGTCGCGTAGCGCGGCCGCCCGGCCGGCCGGTGGACCTGGATGGTCACGCCCTTCGCGTCGACCCGCGACTCGACCAGGTCGAGCGCGAGGTCCGGGCCGGTTTCCGGGAACAGCCGGGTGCCCTGGCCGAGGACCACCGGGACGACGAGCAGCGTCAGCTCGTCGACCAGACCGTACGCCAGCAGCCACCGGACCAGGGTGCCACTGCCGTGCACCTGCAGTTCGCCGCCGGGCCGGGCCTTCAGCTCGGCGACGGCGCTCGCGAGGTCACCGGCGAGCACGGTCGTCCCGGTCCAGTGCGCCTCGGTGAGCGTGCCCGAGGCGACGTACTTGGGGGCGGCGTTCAGGGCCACACCGATGGGGTGCGTGCTCGGCCCCCACGCGCCGGCGAACAGCTCGTAGGTGCGGCGCCCGAAGAGGAAGGCGTCGGCGCGCTGGTAGGTCTCGGTGATGAAGGCCCGGGTTTCGTCGTCCCCGGCCCCGAGGGCCCAGCCGCCCCGGTCGAACCCGTTCCGGCGGTCTTCGTCGGACGCGCCGCCGTTGCCCTGCACGACTCCGTCGAGGGTGATCTGGGTGATGGTCGTCAGCTTCATGGCCGGGGTTCCTTCCGTTCGCGGGTGGCTTCACCCCTGCTACGAACGCCGCCCACGGAATCCGACAACCCGGCGCGGAATTTTTTGCGAGCGGTTTCGAACCTGTTCGAAACACCGGTCCGGGCCGGTCCGGCCGTGGCACGGTGGCGCTTCGCCCACCCACGCTCGGAGGAGAAACCGATGAACCGACGGAAGGCGCTCTCGCTCGTGACCGTCCCCTTGGCCCTGGCCGGGCTGGTCTTCGCTCCCGGCCCGGCCGCTTCGGCGACGGTGCTCGCGTGCAACGACCACTTCCACACGATCAACGGCGCGGACCCCAACGGGCACTGGCCGCCCTACGGCGAGGCGGTGACGACGTCCTACTGCTACGACATCAACGTCAAGATGACCGAGACGGTCAGCGTCTCCACGTGCTTCCTGCCCTCGAGCGGCGGCATCTCCTGCAACAGCCGTCGCACGGTGTACGCCGGCACCTGGGGACTCGCGGCCACCGACGTCAAGGACGGCACCCGGTTCTACCTGAGCTTCAGCAAGCAAGGCGTGTACGGGCGGGCGTCCTACTGACCGGGCGCCTACGCTGGGTCCGAACCGGACACACGCGGAGGATCGCCATGCCCCACACCGTGGACTTCGACACCGTATCGACCGCCGGCCTGGAGTCGTCACCGGTGGCGGACGCGCTGGCCGGGCTGCGGGCGAACGAGGCCCGGTACTTCAAGAACAAGTACGGCCACGTCTTCACCGTCGAACCCGCGAGCGAAGCCCGGGAGGCCGTCGACCTGGTGCACCGCATCCTCGAGGAAGAGCGCGGCATCGTCATCGCCTCGCCCCCGCTCGAGGCCACCGCCTTCCAGGTCGAGAACGTCCGCTGGACCTACGTCTTCTACGAAAACGGCCTGTCGGTCAACGTCCTGTACACCGTGGACGACGGCGGTAAGCGGGCCGTCGGGTTCAAGCTCTCCGAGGGCATGGACGTGCCCGAGGAGCTGTCCTCCTTCAAGTTCGCCCGTCAGAAGTCCAAGCTGGCCGGCACCATCCGCGGCTCCTACTTCGTCATCAAGAACGAGTACTGACCCTCACCCGGCGAGGGCCTCGGTGATCTGGCGGGTCGTCTGCGCCGCGGCACGCGGGTTGACGGCCGCGTACGTGATGTAGGCGTTCAGGCCGGTCGCCAGGGCCCAGCCGCGGCCGCGGGTCCACGTCGCCTCGTCCACGCCGAGCGCGGTGCGGAACGTCGCCCGCGTCTCGGCCGACAGGAGCGTGAAGGCGATCATCAGATCGCACGCCGGGTCGCCGACGCCGAGCTCGCCGAAGTCGATGACCGCGCTGAGGCGGCCACCGGTCGTCAGCAGGTTGCCCGTGTGGAAGTCGCCGTGGCACCAGACCGGCGGACCGGACCGGGCGGGGGCCGCGAGGGCGGCGTCCCACAGGCCGGTCAGCGCCGGGCCGTCGAACGCGGCGCCGACCCGGCCGATGGCGGCCCGGGTCGCGGTGTCCCGGGTGGCCAGCGGCCGGGCGGCGCCGTCCGCGGGTTCGGCGTCGAACCGGTGGAGCGCGGTCAGGAACCCGGCCAGCTCGGCGGCGGCCTCGTGCGAGCCCGACAGCGCTTCGACCGTGGCCACCTCGCCGTCCAGCCAGCGCGACACCGCCCACGGCCACGGGTAGCCGAAGTCCGGTTCGCCCACCGCCACCGGCACGGGGATGGCCAGCGGCAGGTGCGGGGCCAGCCGCGGCAGCCACTCGGCTTCCTTCTCCGCCTGCTTGATCGCGCCGGCGTGGCGGGGCAGCCGGACCGACAGCTCCGCGCCGAGCCGGTAGATGACGTGGTCCGAGCCGGCCGGGGTGAACCGGGTCAGCGGCAGCCCGGCCCAGCGCGGGAACTGCGTGTCGACCAGCCGCCGCGCCAGTGCACCGTCGATGGCCGGGTTCGCTTGCGTCGTCAAGGAAACTCCTCCGGGGAAGCCGTCGCCGGGCCCGCGGACCCGGCGACGGCGTCGTACTAGGTCCGGTAGCGGAACAGGATCCGCCCGCGGTTCAGGTCATAGGGGCTCAGCTCGACCAGGACCCGGTCGAACGGCAGGATCTTGATGAAGTTCTTCCGGATCTTCCCGCTGATGTGCGCGAGCACCTTGTGCCCGTTCTCCAGCTCCACCCGGAACGTCGCGTTGCGCAGGCACTCGACGACCGTGCCCTCGACTTCGATGCCGGCGGTGTTCCCCATCAGCGCAGCACCAGCTCGACGTTGCCGCCCACCTGGCGGGCGCCGGCGCCCTCGAACAACGCGAGCGCCGCCGGGTTCGCTTCGTTCACCTCGGCCGTGGCCGCCGGGATTCCCTTGTGGTGCAACGCGTCCAGCACGTGGACCAGCAGGGCGCGGCCGATCCCGGACCGCTGCCGGTCCGCGCGGACCGCGAGCAGGCCGATCCGCGGCTGCCGCGTCACCGCCGCCAGCCGGAGCAGGCCGACGTACCCGTCCTCGGCCGCGGCCACCGTGTACTTCGTGAGGTCCAGCGGCGGGGCCATGACCTCGGCGGGCATCTCCTGCCAGCCGATCGTGGCCTCGACCTCGGCGCGGATCGTCGTCTCCAGCGAGCGCACCAGGTCCGGATCGGACGGCGGCCGGATCGTCACGCCCGGCGGCGGGGAAGCCGTGCCCGCGGCCGCCGGGAGCACGTACTCCCGCTCACGCCGCCGCGGCGTGAACCCGACGGATTCCCAGCGGGCCCGGAGATCGGTGTCGGTTTCGTCGACCACGGTGTGGAGCGGTCTGGGGAGAGCGGGCAGCATGTCGGCCGCGAGCAGCGCGAAGTCCGCGTCGGTCCACGTGTCGATGCTGAGGAAGAGGCGGCCGTCCGGTCGCCGGGACACTTCCCCGCGGCCGGCCACGTCCGGCCGTTCGTGCAGATGGTTCATGGTGTCGCCTTTCGGGAGTACCGGTTCCAGGTGCTCCCGGCGACAGCTAGGCCGGCCCGCCCGTGACGACGAGGGGGAGCACCCACAACGTTGCAGCGTTCACGGGTCTCACCTCCCAGGGCCGGGTCACGGACGGCGGAAAGCTATCAGACGGCCGCGCACCCCGCCCACTCCTTTTCCGCGAGCGGCCGCGCAGACCGGTCAGGAATCGAGAAGCGCCGGTCAGCGGCCCGGACCTAGCGTTACCGGCATGACGAACATCGAAACCATCACCCTCGAAGTTGCCGACACCGCCGCCGCCGAGCGCTTCTACGCCGAGGCCTTCGGGCTCACCACCCAGCTGCGGTTCCGGGTCGCGGACGCGCCGAGCGACGGCTTCCGCGGCTTCACCCTCTCCCTCACCGTGCCGCAGCCCGCGGACGTCGACTCCCTGATCGGGACCGCCCTAGCGGCCGGCGCCACGACCATCAAGCCGGCCACCAAGTCCATGTGGGGCTACGGCGGCACGGTCCGGGCGCCGGACGGGACGATCTGGAAGCTCGCGACCTCGGCCAAGAAGAACACCGGCCCCGCCACCCGCACGATCGACGCCATCGTGCTCCTGCTCGGCGTGGGCGATGTGGCCGCGAGCAAGAAGTTCTACGTCGGCCAGGGCATGACCGTCGGCAAGAGCTTCGGCAAGGTGTACGTCGAGTTCGACGCCGGCGAGAGCCCCGTCAAGCTGGCCCTGTACCGCCGCAAGGCGCTGGCCAAGGACGCCGGTGTGGCCCCCGAGGGCAGCGGCTCGCACCGGATCGCGGTCGGCGGCGCGGCCGCGGCGTTCACCGACCCGGACGGGTTCGCCTGGGAGGCCACCGCTCCCGCGAGCCTCTCCTGATCACCCGCTCGCCGGCTCGGGCGGCCGCCTGGCGCGGCGCGACCGGCGTCCCTGACGCAGACTGGATCGCGTGCCCGAACTCCCCGAAGTGGAACTCGCCCGGCAGGTCCTCGCCGGTGCCCTCGACCGGAAGATCCGCTCGGTCGACGACCACGACGACTGGGTCTGCCGCCCGCACGCCCCCGGCGACATCGCGACGGCGTTGCGCGGCGGCCGGCTGGTGGCCGCGCACCGGCGGGGCAAGACGCTCTGGTGCGAAACGGAAAGCCGGGACGGGCGGCCCGGGCCGAACCTCGGGCTGCACCTCGGGATGGCCGGGCAGCTGCGGTTCGCGGGCCGCAGCGGGCCACCCGGGCGGGCCCGCGACCGGGTGGAGAAACCCGAGTGGTTCCGGTTCGGGATCACTTTCGCCGACGGCGAACAATTGCGCCTGTTCGACACGCGGCGGCTCAGCCGGGTGCGGCTCGACCCGGACCTCGACGCGCTCGGCCCGGACGCCGGGGAGGCGTCGCGGCGCGAGTTCGTCGAGCGCGTCGGCCGCGGGCGGGCGCCGCTGAAGGCGCGGCTGCTGGACCAGTCGGTGGTCGCGGGGATCGGCAACCTGCTGGCCGACGAAACCCTGTGGCAGGCGGCGTTGTCCCCGGCCCGGCCGGTGAACGAGCTGACCGGCGACGACCTCGCGAACCTGCACAAAGCGCTGCGGAAGGCGTTGCGCGCGGCGATCCGCCACGGCGGCGTGCACACGGGCGAGGTCATCGGCCACCGCCGGGCGGGCGACCACTGCCCGCGCTGCGGCGCGGAGATGCACCACGGGACGGTCGGCGGCCGGTCGACGTGGTGGTGCTCGAAGGAGCAGGCCTAGCGGGGGCCGAGGCCGGTGCGGCCGTCGAGCAGTTCCCGGACCACGTCGAGGTGGCCGGCGTGCCGGGCGGTTTCCTCGATGACGTGCAGCACCACCGCGCGCAGATCGGTGATTTCGGCACCGAACGGGCCGGGGTGGCGGCCGCGCGGCGTCGCGGACAACGGCGTCGCGGCGAAGATCTCGTCGGATCGGCGGCATTGGTCGCGGTAGGAGGCGAAGACGGCTTCCGGGTTCTGCGGCACCGGCTCGCGGGGTGCCGTCGACCCGGTGACGACCTCCTGGAACCAGTGGTGTTCCGCGTCCCCGAGGTGTTCCACCATGCCCAGCGGGGTCCAGCCGGACGGGAGCACCGCCGTCGTCAGGGCTTCCTCGCCGAGGCCGTCGAGGATGGCCAGGACGCTTTCGCGCTGGGCCCTCAGGAACGCCAGCAGCGTCGTCTTCTCGCTCACGGTCGCGGACCATAGCGGGCGGGAGCGCATCCTGGCGGGCGGTTTTTGTCGGGGGTACCCGGTAACGTCGCGGACATGGCAACCCTGGTCACCTTCCACGCCCACCCGGACGACGAGTGCCTCCGCACCGCGGGCGTCATGCGCAAAGCCGTCGAAGACGGGCACCGGGTCGTGCTCGTCGTCGCCACCAAGGGCGAGGTCGGCGAGGTCCCCGACGGTTTCCTGGCCGAGGGCGAGAAACTGGAGGACAGGCGCGTCCAGGAGTCGTACGCGGCGGCGGAGATCCTCGGCGTCGAGCGCGTCGAGTTCCTCGGCTACCGCGACTCGGGGATGATGGGCGAGCCGACGAACGACGACCCGGCGTGCTTCTGGCGCGCCGACGTCGAAAAGGCAGCCGAGCAGCTCGCGGCGATCCTGCGCGAGGAGTCGGCCGACGTCCTGACGGTGTACGACGACAACGGCGACTACGGCCACCCGGACCACATCCAGGTCCACCGGGTCGGCCTCCGCGCGGCGGAGCTGGCGGGCACTTCGCGCGTCTTCCAGGCGACGTTCAACAGGGAGTTCATGCAGCGAGGCTTCGAAGCGGCGGTGGCGGCCGGCCAGATCCCCCCGGAGGCGGCCCCGAAGCCCCCGGAGAACGTGGAGTTCGGCAAGCCGGAGGCCGAGATCACGGCGGCGGTGGACGTGTCGAAGTACGCCCCGGTCAAGAGGGCGGCGATGCGCGCGCACCCGAGCCAGATCAGCGAGGACATGTTCATGCTGGCCATGCCGGACGACGCCTTCACGTTCGCCTTCGGCACGGAGTGGTTCATCCGCCGGGGCCAGGGCCCGGGAATCACCGAAACCGACCTGATGGCCGGCCTCTGACCCACCCACCCCGCTCCGCTCCCGGGGCGCAGGTGGGCCGGTCAGCCGGTGCCGTGTCGCCCTCCAATCACGCGAGATCGCTCTTCAATCACGCGACATCGCTCCCCAATCACGCGAGACCCGGCCCGGAACACGCGACATCGGTCGCCAATCACGCGAGTCGTCCGCCCAGGTACGCGTGTCGTCCGTTCCGGTACACCGGACTCGCGTGATCAGGAACGCAACTCGCGTGATCAGGAACGCAACTCGCGTGATCAGGAACGCGACTCGCGTGATTGGGCGGGTATCTCGCGTGAGGGGGCGGGCTTGTCAGGTGAGGGCGGCGGTCACGTCCAGCTCGACCAGCTGTCCCGGGTAGCCCAGCTGGGCGACCCCCAGCAGGGTGCTCGCCGAGGTGAAGGCGGCCGCGATCGGTGAGGACGTCAGGCGGGTCCAGACCGAGGTCAGCGCCGCGCGGTCCTCCGTTACCACGTAAATCACCGTGCGGACCACGTCGGCCGGGGAGGCGCCCGCGCACTCCAAGGCCGTCGCCGTGTTGGCCGCTACCTGGTCCACCTGGGCAAGAAGGTCGTCCGATACCAGGGCGCCGTCCGCGGTCAGGGGGCACTGGCCCGCCAAGTACACCGTGCGGGGCGCCGAGGTCACCGTCACGTGGTGGTAGCCCGGTGGTGTGTGCAAGCCCGGCGGGTTCTGCCGTTCAATGGTCACCGACCCATCTTCACCGGCCGGGCAACCGAAAAACCGAGGAGGGCTCGTGCGCAGGACCATCGACTGGGCCGACGGCGCCATCGTCATCATCGACCAGACCGCGCTGCCCACCGAATTCCGGCTGCTCGAGCTCCGGACCGTCGACGAACTCGTCGACGCCGTCCAGCGGCTCGCCGTCCGGGGTGCTCCCGCGCTCGGCGCCGCCGGGGCGCTCGGCGTGGCCCTCTCCGCCCATCAGCACCGCGACCACCACCACGGCGACGTCCACCGAGACGCCGAGCGCATCGCGCACGCACGCCCCACCGCCGTCAACCTCGCTTGGGGTGTCGAACGGGCCCTCGCACACCTGAAAAACGGACCGGAGGCCGTCCTCCAAGAAGCCCGGGCCCTGCTCGACGAAGACGAACAGCTCAACAAGGCAGCCTCGCACCACGCCGCCGAGATCGTGCTCGCCGAGTGCCCGCGGCGCCCCCTGCGGCTGCTCACCCACTGCAACGCCGGACACCTCGCCACCGTCGGCTGGGGCAGCGCCCTGGGCGTCGTCTGGCACCTGCACGCCCGCGGGCTCGTCGAAGAAGTCCTCGTCGACGAGACGCGCCCGCTGCTCCAAGGCGCCCGGCTGACCGCCTGGGAGCTCGCCCAGGCGAACGTCCCCTACCGCGTCCAGCCCGACTCGGCCGCCGCGGCCGCGATGGCTCGCGGGCTGGTCGACTGCGTGCTCGTCGGCGCCGACCGGATCGCCGCGAACGGGGACGTCGCCAACAAGATCGGCACCTACGGCCTCGCCATCGCCGCGAAGCACCACGGCATCCCGTTCGTCGTGGTCGCCCCCTCGTCCACAGTGGACAGCAAGCTCGCGGACGGCACGGGCATCGCCATCGAGGAACGCGACGCCCGCGAGCTGACCGAACACACCACGCAGGTCTTCAACCCCGCCTTCGACGTCACCCCGTTCGACCTCGTCACCGCCGTGGTCACCGAGCAGGGCAGCTTCAGGGGCGCGGACCGATCTCCCGGCCCCCGTCGGTCACCGTGATGGCCATCGCCGGGCACGAGTCCGCCACGTCCAGCACCGTCTCGTCGGCCTCCACCGACGGCGTCACCGGGTGGGCCACCGCGCCGTCGAGGCTGAACACCTCCGGCATCAGGGCCGCGCACATCCCCGACCCGATGCAGGTGTGTTCGTCGACCTTCACGTCCCAGCTCATCATCACCATCCGATCGGCATCGACCGCGGTCCGCGGACGAGCATCTGCGTCTTCCACACGATATCGCCGGCGAGGTGCAACCCCGGCATCTCGGTGACCAACGCGCGCAGCGCCTCCTGCAGCTCCAGCCGGGCCAGCGGCGCGCCCAGGCAGTGGTGGACGCCGTGGCCGAAGCCCAGGTGGTGGTTCTCCGGGCGGTCGAAGTTCAGCTTCTCCGCGTCGCCGAACTGCAGCGCGTCGCGGTTGGCCGCGCCGATCGCCACCAGCACTGGTTCACCCGCCCGGACCAGCACGCCGCCGACCGACACGTCTTCGGTGGCGTAGCGCGCGAATCCCGCGCCGGCACCCAGCGGCACGAACCGCAGCAGCTCCTCGACGGCCGCCGGGATCAGGTCCGGGTCAGCGCACAGCCGCTCCCACTGCGAGGGCTGGTCCAGCAGCGCGTAGACGAAGTTCGGGATCTGGCTCGCGGTCGTCTCGTGCCCGGCGACGAGGATGCCGACGCACAGGTCGACGAGCTCCAGCTCGGTCAACCGGTCGCGGACGTCGCGGGCCTCGATCAGCGCCGTCATCAGGTCGTCCTGCGGCCGTTCCCGGTGGTCGGCGATCAGGCCGCGCATGTAGTCGCGCAGCTCTTCGCGGTTGCGCTCGAACTCCTCCGGCGTCAGCCCGCTCGTGGACAGCGCCGCGTCGCTCCACACGCGGAACTTCGGCCGGTCGGCGACCGGGACGCCGAGCAGCTCGCAGATCACCGCGACCGGGATCGGCAACGCGTAGGCGTCGACGAGGTCGGCGGGCGCGCCGGCCGCCTTCATCTCCGCGATCAGTTCGGACGCCAACGAGGCGACGCGCGGCCGCAGCAGCTCGACGCGGCGCATGGTGAACGCCTTCGCGACCAGCGTCCGCAGGCGCGTGTGGTCGGGCGGGTCCATCTGCAGGATGCCGCCGTCCCGCACGACCGGCGAACGGCGCGGAGCGTCCTTCTCCTTCTCCATCGCCCGCGAGAACCGGCGATCGCCCAGCACCAGCCGGGCGTCGGCGTACCGGGTGGCCAGCCACGCCGGCTCGCCGTAGGTCATCTTCACCCGGACCATGCCCTCGGCGTCCCGGGCGGCCGCGTAGGCCTCGTTCAGGTCGAGCCCGGCCTCCTCGTTGAACGGGTACGCGAGCGGTTCGGTGTGGGTGGCGGTCATGCGGGAACCCCCGTGCTCCAGGTTTGTAAGCAGCTGCTTACAACGCTACACAGTTTCTCTCCACCTGTCACGATCCGCCATTGCCCGGTCACCGAACCCTAGGTTACGGTGACCTAGGTGTGGATCGAGATCCTGCTGCTGTCCAAGCTGGCCGTCGAGCCGATGCACGGCTACGAACTGCGCAAGGCGGTGGAGGCCTCGACCGGCCACACCTTGTCGAACAATTCGCTCTACCCGACCCTGCGGCGCTTCGTCGACGCGGGCGCGGTGAGCCGCAGCGCCGAGGAGCAGGAGGCCAAACCGCCGCGGCACGTCTACACGATCACCGAAGTCGGGCGGGAACTGCTGCACGACCTGCTCGCGGACTTCCCGGCCGACCTGGCGCTCAACGAACCGGAGTTCCTGGCCCGCGTCGGGAACTTCGCCTGGCTGCGCCCGCACGAACGGGCGCGGGTGCTCGCCATCCGCAGGACCGCACTGATCGCCGAACAGGCGCGGCTCACCGGGCTCGCCGCCGGGCAGGCCGACCCGTGGAGCCGGGCCGCGCTGCACCACGTGCTCGGGAAGTTCGACGCCGAGCTCCGCTGGCTCGCCGAGCTCACCACCGATCCGAGGGAAGACGCATGACCACCACCGAAGAGACGCCCCGCCTCCCCTTCGCCCGCGCGGACGCGCTCGCCATCGCCCCGGACTACGCCGTCCTCCGCCGGCAGGCGCCGATCAGCCGGGTGCTCACCCCGGCCGGCGATCCCGCCTGGCTGGTGACGTCCTACGAGGAGGCCAAGGAGGTCTTCCGCGACCGCCGCTTCGGCCGCTCGCACCCGGCGCCGGAACAGGCGTCGCGCATTTCCTACGCCGCGGTGCAGGACGGCCCGAGGGGCGACTTCGAGAACGAGGAGCGCGAGCACAAGCGGATGCGCCGGATGCTGGCGCCCGCTTTCTCCGCGCCCCGCATGCGCGCCCTCGGCGACCGCATCGCGGAGCTGACCGACCGCTGCCTGGACGAGATGGAAGCCGCGCGCGACGCCGGGCCCGTCGACCTGACCGACTTCCTCGCCTTCCCCCTGCCGGTGCTGGTGATCTGCGAGCTGCTCGGCGTCCCGTACGCCGACCGCGGGCACTTCCGCGGCCTGTCGGAGCGGATCGCGGTGATGGACGGCGGCGCGGACGCCCAGGCGGCCATGGCGGAATTCATGGCGTACATGACGGAACTGGCCGGCACGAAGCGCGCGGACCCGCAGCCCGACGTCATCTCCGACCTGGTCGCGTTCCAGGCCGAAGACCCGACCTTCACCGACGAAGACCTCGCCCGGCTGGGCGCCGGACTGCTGTTCGCCGGGCACGAGACGACGTCGACGCGCATCGCGATGGGCACGCTCTTCCTGCTCAGCGACACCGCCCGCCGCGACCGCTTCGCCGCCGATCCCGAGGGCCAGGTCAACCAGACGGTCGAGGAAATCCTGCGGCTGACCGCGACCAGCGGCACCGGCCTGCTCCGCTACGCGCACGAAGACGTCGAGATCGCCGGGACGCGGATCATGCGCGGCGACGCCGTGCTCATCTCCAGCGACGCGGCCAACCGGGACGCCTCGGTGTTCGCCGACCCGGACGGCTTCGACCCGGACCGGACGCCGAACGTGCATCTCGCCTTCGGCACCGGCGCCCACGTCTGCATCGGCGCCAACCTCGCCCGCACCGAGCTGCGCACGGTGTTCCCCAAGCTGTTCCGCCGCTTCCCCGGCCTACGGCTCGCCGTCGGGATCGACGAGATCCCGGTGCGCACCAACCGCGTGGCCGGCGGCGTCGAGCGCGTTCCCGTGGAGTGGTGAGCCGATGAAGATCACCGTCGACACCGGAAGCTGCGTCTCGTCCGGCCAGTGCGTTCTGCTCGCGCCGGAGACGTTCGACCAGAACGAGGACGACGGCACGGTCGTCCTCCTCGCCGAGGAACCGCCGTCCGGCGAGGAGGACGCGGTCCGGCAGGCCGAACTGACTTGTCCGGCCGCCGCGATCCGCCTGTCCGGCAGCTAGGGGCTGTCGCGCCCGCGTCCGGTTTGCCGGTTAGCCTGCTTCGATGACGGAACAGGCCGGCCGCAGGCGGGACGCGGCCGCGACGCGGCTGGCGTTGCTCGACGCCGCCGAAAAGCTGTTCGCCGAACGCGGGTTCGACCGGACGACCGTGCGGGACATCGCCAAGCTGGCCGGGGCGAACCAGTCGCTGCTGTTCCGCTACTTCGGCAGCAAAGAAGCGCTGTTCGAGGCGGTCATCGCCCGGTCGGGGCGGGAGCAGCTCGCCGCCACTCCGCCCGAGCGGCTCTTCAGCACGTCCTTGCGCAGCATGCTGGAACCCGGGCGGCAGAACCGGGCGCTGGAGACCTACCTGCGCTCGTCGGGCAGCGACGGCGTCGCGGCCGCCATCCGGCAGGAGGTCGGCCGCGAGTACGCCGAGGTGCTCGCGACCCTGACCGACGCCCCGGACGCCGAACTGCGCGCCGACCTCGCGCTCGCCTGGCTGATGGGGATAGCGCTGGTCCGCGAGGTCACCGGGAAGGAACCCCTGGCGGGCGCCGATCCCGAGGACATCTGCCGGCTCGTCCTCACCGGTGTCAAGACGCTGCTCGAACGCAGCGAATAGTCACGGCAGCGCCCGCCGCAGCAGCTCCGCGAGGTGCACCGGTGCCCGCCCGGACTCCTGGGCGATCTGTGTCCGGCAACTGAAGCCGTCCGACACCACCACCGTGTCCGGGGCGGCCGCGCGGATCGCGGGCAGCATCCGGTCCTCCGCCACCGCCTTCGAGACGTCGTAGTGGCCGCGCTCGAAGCCGAAGTTGCCCGCCAGGCCGCAACAACCCGAGTCCAACGTCGTGTTGCGCACGCCCGCGGCCTTCAGCGCGGACTCGTCGGCACCGAAGCCGAGGACCGCGTGCTGGTGGCAGTGGACCTGCGTGATCGCGTCGACGTCGAGGGCCGCGAACGGGATCGGCGCCCGCTCCAGCAGTTCGGCGAACGTGAACGTCCGGGACGCCAGCAGCGAAGCACGCGCGTCGCCCGGCATCAGCGCGGGCAGGTCGCCGCGGAACAACGCCGTGCAGCTCGGTTCCAGGCCCGCCACCTCGTAGCCGTCCTCCAGGTAGGGCGCCAGCACGGACAACGTCCGGTCCAGGACGCGGCGTGCGACGCCGAGCTGGCCCGTCGACACCCACGTCAGTCCACAACAGACTCCGCGATCCGGGAGGACGACGTCGTACCCCGCCGCGGTGAGCACCTCGTAGGCGGCCTCCAGCACCGACGGCGTCAGGTAGTTGTTGAACGAGTCCGGCCACAGCACGACCCGGCGCTCCCCTGACGCCCGCCGCCGGAGATCCGCGCGCGAGGACGTGAACGGCGAAGCCGCGAAGGAAGGCAGCGAACGTTCCGGCGCGATCCCGCCGAGCCGTTTCACCAAGCCCGACAACCGGGACCGGCCCACGAGATTGGCCAGGCGCGGGGCGCGCGCGCTGAGCCGCAGCCACAGCGGCAGCCAGCCCATCGAGTAGTGCGACGCCGGACGCAGCCGCCGCCGGTAGTGCTGGTGCAGGAACTCGGCCTTGTACGTCGCCATGTCGACGTCGACCGGGCAGTCCGAGAGACACCCCTTGCAGGACAGGCACAAATCGAGAGCGTCACGGACTTCCTCCGAGCGCCAGCCGTCCTTGATGACCTCGCCGTTGAGCATCTCGGCGAGCAGGTGGGCCCGGCCGCGCGTCGAGTGCTGTTCTTCGCGAGTGGCCCGGTAGCTCGGGCACATCACGCCGCCCCCGCTGGTGTTGCGGCACTTCCCCACGCCGACGCAGCGCCGCATCGCCTGGCCGAAGTTCCCGCGGTCCTCCGGGTAGCCGAGGAAGACACTGTCCTCGAAGGACTTCGACGTCGACCGCACCCGCAGGTCGGCGTCGATCGGCCGCGGCGCGACCAGGATGCCGGGGTTCATCCGCCCGGCCGGGTCGAAGATCGCCTTGAACCGCGCGAAGACGTCCAGCATCTCCGGGCTGTACATCCGGGACAGCAGTTCGGAGCGCGCCTGGCCGTCGCCGTGCTCGCCGGACAGCGAGCCGCCGTGCGCGGCGACGAGGTCCGCCGCCTCCTCCAGGAACCGCCGGAAGTCCGCGACCCCAGACGCGGACAGCAGGTCGAAGTCCAGCCGCAGGTGCAGGCAGCCTTCGCCGTAGTGCCCGTAGACGACGCTGCGGCGGCCGTGCGCCCGCATCAAGGACTTGAACTCGCGCAGGTAGGCGCCGAGCCGCTCGGGCGGGACGGCGGCGTCCTCCCAGCCGGGCCAGGCCTCCGAGCCGTCGGCGAGCCGCGTCGCCAGCCCGGCACCTTCCTCGCGGATGCGCCACAACCGGCGTTGCGCGGCCGGGTCGTCGAGGATCGCGAACCCCGTCAGGTCGAGCGACGCAGCGAGGGAACGGGCCCGCGCCGCCGGGTCGTCCCCGGCCAGCTCGACGAACAGCCACGCCCCGCCCGGCGGCAGGTCACCCGCCCGGCCGGGCAGCATCGCGACCAGCTCGGCGTCCACGCCTTCGACGGTCAGCGGCGACCACGGCAGGATCGACGGCACCGCGTCCGCCGCCGCGATGTCGGACGGGAAGCCGAGCACCGCGAGCACCCGCTCGCGCGGCAACTCGGCGAGCGAAACCGTCGCTTCGAGGATGGTCACGCAGGTGCCTTCCGAGCCGACGAGGGCCTTGGCGACGTCGAAGCCGTTCTCCGGCAACAGGTGTTCGAGCCCGTAGCCGGACACGCGGCGCGGCCACGTCGAAAGTTCCCGGCGCAGCAGCGCCAGGTTGTCGCGCACCAGCGCGCGCAACTCGTCGAAGATCCGGCCTTCGGCAGGTTCGCCCGGGCCTGCCCGCAGCCGCGTGCCGTCGTAGAGCAAGACGTCCAGGGAGCGGACGACGTCGACCGTGCGCCCCCAGGCCACCGAGTGCGAGCCGCACGCGTTGTTGCCGATCATCCCGCCGAGCGTGCAGCGGCTGTGCGTCGACGGGTCCGGGCCGAACCGCAGGCCGTGCGGGGCCGCGACCGCCTGCAGGTCGTCGAGCACTGTTCCCGGCAGCACGCGCGCCAGCCGCGTCGACGGGTCCAGCGAAAGCACCCCGCCGAGGTGGCGCGAGGTGTCGATCACCAGGCCGGGCCCGCACGCGTTCCCGGCGACGCTGGTGCCGCCGCCGCGGGCGATCACCGGCAGGTCGCGATCGCGCGCGGCCGCGACCGCCGCGACGACGTCGTCGACGGTCCGCGGCAGCACCACCCCGCGCGGCACGTGGCGGTAGTTGGACGCGTCGGTCGTGTACAGCGCGAGTGTGGCCGCGTCGGTGAGGATCTCCACACCCCCATTCAAGTCGACCGGAGGCCGCCGTACCTCTCCAGCCGGGTATGTCCGGAACCACACTTGGTGTGCCATCGTGATCGGGTGACGGCAAAGGAGCACGTCGCCGAGTACAGCGCGGTGCTGGGCGAGCTGCTGCGCGAGCGCGAAAAGCTGCTCGGCACGCTCGACCGGGTCGCCGCGCTGCACGGGACCGCGCGCCTGATCCGGGAGACGGTCGGGGCGAAGGCCGGGTTCGTCGGCGAGCTCACCGAGCCGGGGCTGGCCGTGATCCGGTGGATGTCCGGCAACCGCACCGACGCCCTGCAGGACCTCGAGGTGTCGACGGGCCAGGGCGTCGGCGGGCGGGTGCTGGCGCTGGGCCGCCCGGTCCGCGTCACCGACTACGTCAGCGCGCCGACGATCACCCATCACTTCGACGCCCAGGTCCGCGGCGAGGGCCTGGCCGCGCTGCTCGCCGTCCCGATCGTCGCGCGCGGCGAGACCGTCGCCATCGCCTACGCGGCCATGCGGGAGCCCGCCGACTTCGGTGACGACGCCGTCCGGCGGATGGAGGAGGTCGCCTGCCAGGCCGGTGCGGCGCTGCACCTGGCGAAGGTGGCCGAGACCGACCGCACGGCCGCAGTGGCCGGCGAGCGCCTGCGCATGCAGAGCGCCCTGCACGACTCGGTCGGCGCGCTGCTGTTCTCCATCGGCGTCCAGGTGCGCGACCTGCACGAGGACTTCCACGGGAACCCCGGCCTGGAAGCGCGGCTGCGGCGGCTGGAGGGCGACGTCTCCGCGGCGGCGGGCGCGTTGCGGGAGTCCCTGCTGGCCCTGTCGGAGTCCAGCCCGGAGCGGGCGCTGCCGGTCGAGCTGGCCGAGCACTGCCGCTCGTTCCAGGCCCGCTGCGGCGTCCCGGCCCGGTTCGTGCAGCTCGCCGCGGTGCCGCCGCTGGACGCCGAACGCACCGCGCTGCTGGTCGCCGCGGTCCGCGAGGGGCTGCTCAACGTCGAGAAGCACGCCGGGGCGTCCTCGGTGATCGTCAGCCTGCTGCCCAGCGACGACGGCGTCCAGGTGGTCGTCGCGGACGACGGCACCGGCACCGACCCGGTGCCCGGTACCGGCATGGGCCTGCGGACGCTCGCCGGGCGCGCGCTGCGGCTCGGCGGGCGGGTCAGCCTGGTCCGCGACGACGACGACGGCTGCACCCTGCGCGCGTGGGTGCCGCTGGTGCGGCCGTGACCCCCGCCAGCGTCTTCGTCGTCGACGACCACCCGGTGGTCCGCGACGGCGTGACGCTGCTGCTGCGCTCGGACCCGTGCCTGAACGTGATCGGCTCGGCGGAGTCCGGGCGGCTGGCGATCGAGCGGGTGGCGTCGCTGGCCCCGGACCTGATCCTGCTCGACCTGCGGCTGCCGGACATGCTCGCGCCCGAGGTCGTCACCGAGCTGCGGCGGGTGCACCCCGAGGGCAGGATCGTGGTCTTCACCGCGCACGGCGACCACCAGGGCGTGCTGGCCGCGCTGGAGTCCGGCGCGCACGGCTGCCTGCTCAAGGACGCGGCGGGCGCGCAGCTGGTGACCGAGCTGCGCCGGGTGCTGCGCGGCGAGCGCGTCGTCGACCCGCGGATCCTCCCCGACGCCGGGCAGCGGTCGGACGCGCTGGCCCGCAGCGGCCTGACCCGCCGCGAGTACGAGGTGCTGCGGCTGGCCGCGCAGGGCCAGACGAACCCGGAGATCGCGGAGTCGACGGGCCTGGCGCGGAACACGGTGAAGACGTACCTGCAGTCGGCGCTGCACAAGCTGGGCGCGCGCAACCGCGTCGAAGCGATCGGGAAGGCCAGCGAAGCCGGGCTGCTGTGAGATCCTCGGCCGGGTGATGATCGACCTGCACGCGCACAGCACGGCCTCCGACGGGACGACACCACCGGCGGAGCTCCCGCGGCTGGCCGCCGAAGCCGGGCTGGCGGTGCTCGCCCTCACCGACCACGACACCTTCGCGGGCCTGGCCGAGGCTTCCGCGGCCGCCGCCGGCGTCGAGCTCGTCCCCGGGGTCGAGATCTCGTGCCGCCTGGACGAGTTCGAGGTGCACCTGCTCGGCCTCTTCGTCGACCCGTCCTCCGCGCCGCTGGCGACCGAGCTGGAGCTGATCCGCACCGACCGCGTCCGCCGCGGGGTCCGGATGGTCGAGCGCTGCCGGGAACTCGGGGCGCCGATCACCCTGGCGCAGGTCGAGGCGATCGCCGCGGGTGCGCCGCTGGGCCGTCCGCACATCGCGGCGGCGCTGGCCGCGGCGGGCATCACCGACGCCTTCACGTCCGACTGGATCGCCGACGGCGGGCGGGCGGACGTCCCCAAGCACGTCCTGTCCACTGTGGACGCGATCGCGCTGGTCCGCGCGGCCGGCGGCGTGGCGGTGCTCGCCCACCCCCGCTCGGTCAAGCGGCGTGCTTCGGTGTCGGACGCCCAGCTGGGCGCGCTCGCCGCCGCGGGACTCGCCGGGATCGAGGCCGACCACCCGGAGCAGCCGCCGGACGTCCGCGACCGGCTCCGGGAAGTGGCCGCCGACCTGGGGTTGCTCGCCACCGGGTCGAGCGACTTCCACGGCGACCGCAAGCCGGTCCGCCTCGGCGAGTGCACGACCTCGCCCGACGTCTTCGCCGCACTCCGCTCCCGCCGGTGGGGGTGGGGTGGTGGGGGGTGGGGGGGGCCGGTCCTGAGACACAGACAAAGCCGGGCGCGGTGAGTGGTTTTTACGGCCCGGAGTGCATAT
>NZ_JBSGBK010000073.1:0-44050 GCF_053601215.1 Amycolatopsis sp. NPDC004772 | reverse complement strand
CGCTCTGCCGCTGTCCCCACCCCTCCGACATCGCCCGGTACAGGCCTTCCTTGCCGTCGAAGTAGTACGAGATCAGCTGCTGGTTCACCCCGGCCCGCGCCGCGATCGCCGCGATCCGCGCGCCGGCGTAGCCCTTCGCCGCGAACTCCGCGGCCGCCGCCTCCAGGATCAGCCGGCGGGTGCGCTCCGGATCCCGTTGACGCTCCTGGGGCTTCGGCGAACGGCGGGGCTTCGACGCGGTCACGCCGCGACTATACGTCAACCAACCGCTTGACTCTGTCGAACAGACGCTTGAGGCAGCGCCGCCGTCAGGACGAGGGCCAGCACGAGCACCCCGGCGCTGACCGCGAGCGCGCCCGCCGTCGCCGACGCGGACCCGCTGTCCAGCCGGGTGAAGAAGACCGTGCCGAACAAGGCGATGCCGGTCGCCGTGCCGAGCTGGACGGTGGTGTTCACGACGCCGGACGCCGCGCCGGCCTGCTCGGGCCGGATCCCCGCCATCGACGTGGCGAACAGCGCGTTCAGCACCGCACCCATGCCGAGCCCGACGGCGATCACCGGCACCACCAGTTCCCAGCCGCGCAGCGCAGTGTCCACTTGCGACACCAGGACGGCGAGGACGACCAGCCCGGCCAGCAGCACGGCGACGGCGCCGGCGGTGAACGCGCGCCCGAGCTTCGGGGCGAGGCGCATGGCCAGGACGTTGCCCACGACGATGCCGAACGTCGACGGCGCGAACGTCAGAGCCGCTTCCCACGGCGTGAAGCCGAGCCCGAGCTGCAGGTGCAGCGTCAGGACGAAGAAGACGCCGACGCCGGTGTTGACGCAGAGCAGGACGGCCTGGCTGCCGGCCACCTGCCGCAGCAGGTCCGGCGGGAGCAGCGGTTCGCCGCCGCGGCGGAACTGGCGCCGCTGGTGCCACGCGAACACGCCGGCCAGCGGGACGGCCGCCACCAGCAGCGCGATCGACCACGTCGGCCAGCCCAGCTCGCGCCCCTGCACCAGCGGGTAGAAGATCGCGGACAACACGGCGGTCAGCAGCCCCAGCCCGACGGGGTCCATCCGGTGCCGGAGGAACCCCGGCCGGCCGGGCATGGTGACCAGCGCGCCGGCCAGCGCGAGCACGCCGATCGGCAGGTTCACCAGGAAGATCGCCCGCCAGCCGGCGCCGAACAGGTCGGCCTCGGTCAGCGCGCCACCCAGCAGCGGCCCGGCGAGCCCGCCGACCGGGAAGGCGGCCGCGTACCAGGCCATCGCCTTCGGGCGTTCCCGCTCGTCGAACTCCGTGTGGACGAACGACAGCACCTGAGGCACCATCAGCCCGGAGCCGACCCCCTGCACCACCCGCGCGGCGATCAGCACACCGGCGTGCCCGGCCAGCCCGGCCCCGAGCGAGGCGGCGGTGAACACGAGCATGCCCGCCACGAACAGCTTCTTCGGCCCGTGCCGATCACCCAGCCGCCCGCCGGTGATCAGCGTGAGCGCGAAGCCCAGCGCGTAGCCGGCCGAAATCCACTGCAGCGCGGCCTCGCTGGTGCCGAGCTCCCGCCTGATGGTCGGCAGCGCCACCGCGACGATCTGGTTGTCGATCATGTCCACCAGCACCGCGAGGACCGCAACCGCCAGTGCCCACCACCTGAGCGTGTGCTTCTCCACGACGTACCTCCCCAGCGACGACCTTGACGCAGCCATCGTCAGGCAACCGGACGACTCTGTCAACCAAACGTTTGATTGAGTCCGGCGGGTGCTGGAGAGGTGGGGGTTCGTTCTTGAGGACCTCCTGGAGTTGGTTGACGAAGGCTTCGGCCAGCCACGGCGCCGCCACGGGCACCGCCGCTGCGCGCCGACATCCGCCCGCGCAATCCGGCCGCGCCGATCACCGCCCCGGTGGCGACGCACGCCGCCGCGAGCTCAAGCCGGCAGCACGCCGCTGCTCGGCACCGTCCACACGAGCGGCCCGGCGTGCCAATCGCCGCCCCGAGCTCGAGCCGGCAGATGGTCACCGCAAGCGGGAAGCTCACGAGCACCTCTCACCGACTGCCCAGCGAAGCCTCCGGCTGGTCGGGTAGCCAGCCTCGCCGCCACGGGCACCGCCGCTGCGCGCCGACATCCGCCCGCGCAGCCCGGTCGTGCCGATCGCCGCCCCGGCCGCGACGCACGCCGCCCCGAGCTCGAGCCGACCGGCGGCCGCACGCCGCCGCCGCAACCTCGAGCCGGTCAATGACTGGCGCGAGCGGGGCGGGAACTCAGCTTTCAAGCACCTCCCGCAGCTTCGCGGCAAAAGCTTCCGGCTGGCCGGCATAGCCGTACTCACCGCCGAGGAAACCGCCGTGGTGGCTGGGGAACACCGTTGCCTCCTGGCCGAGCAGCGTCGCCGTTCCGATGGCCGCGCGGCCGGTGTACACCTCCCGTGACTCCTCGCCGACCGCCACTACTATCCGCGTCGGGGCCGCGGCCAAGGCCGGGACGTCGAGCCGGTACGCGCTCACCGCCAGGGTGCGTTCGGTCAGGAGTGGGTCGTCGCGGCGGCCGTCGTCCTCGGGTGGGAGTCCGAATTGGACCGGGTCCGCCAGTGGGAGTGCGAAGTACGCGTCGGTGAACGGGCCCTGCCACGACGTCATCGTGAAGAACGCCGCCATTCCGGCGCCGAACCCCTTGGCCTCGTAAGCTTCCCGCACCGCTTGGCCGGCCCGCTCGGCCGCGGCCGCGTCCGGCAGGGACGCGACGATCGGCGGCTCGTGGGCGACGAGCGTGCTCACGGCTTCCGGGTGCGCGGTCACCAGCGCGAACCCGGCGACCGCGCCCCCGCTGCTGCCGAACACCTCCACCGGCCCGGCGCCGAGCGCGGAAATGACGGCGTGGATGTCCTCCGCCTGCACGGCCGGGACGTGGTCCTCTCGCCCGTCCTTGCGGACGCTGCGCCCGAGCCCGCGCGGATCGTAGGTGACCACCGTGCGGTCGGCGAAGTGCGACGCCAGCGCGCCGAACCCCTCCGCCGTCATCGGCTGCCCGATCATGAACAGCGGTGGCCGCGGGCTCTCGGCGGGCGCCGGGCCGTGCACGTCGTAGACGATGTCGGCTTCGGGTGTTTCCAAGGTGTGTGTGGTCATCGGGACTCCCCTCGTCTGGTCTCATCGAGACGTTAGACGAGGGGTCCGACAATTTCCGCCGAGGCGAGGAAGGCGAGCGGGCTAGGCCGTTTACAGAGGAGAAGGAAGCCCGCTCATGGCCTCGCATCGAAAAGACTATCAGGCCGGGACCAACCGGTTGAGCGTTTCCAGCGTGAGCACGGTCGACCCCTCGGGCAGCCCCTCCGGCCGGTGCAGGCCGACGTACGTGACCGGCTCGGCCGGCCGCGCACCGGGCTCCCACACGCTCACCTCGGTGTCGCGCATCAGCCCGACGAGGTACCCGACGGTCAGGTACTTCCGCTCGACCAGGCCGCGCGCCAGCACGCTCGTGCTCGCCTGGTTCGTCTCGAGCCGGTTGAACCGGGGCGAGCCGGACAGGTAGAGGTGCAGCCAGGTCGCCGTCCACGTACCGGCCCGGTCGCGGCCGAAGACCATCGGCAGCGCGACGCGCCCGCGCCCGCGCAGGTCCGAGCGGGTCCGCACGGTGCGGGGCTCGAACGGCGCGCCGGCCTGCGCCCGGTCGCGGAGCATCCAGCCGAACATCGACTCGGCGACGTCGTCGAAACCCTCGCCGGAGAAGACGTTCACCTGCGGTACGACGTACGCGGCGCCGAGCGAGTCCAGCGGGATGTCGATGAACTCAGTCGCCCCGTGCGGCGCCTCGGTGAGGTCGCCCGAGTACACCGCGCCGCCGTCGTGGTAGTTGGTCCACGACACGTGCCCGGCGTACCGGAAGCGGGCGTCCAGCAGCAACGCCGACAGGTCGAAGTCGGTCGTTTCCCGCGCCTGCCGCCAATAGGTGAAGAACCGCAGCACTTCCCCCTCGACGTGGGTGCGCGAACCGCGCGGCAGCACGGCGAACCCGTCCTCGCTCGCCTTCCCCGACAGCGGGAGCGCGACGTCCAGCACGGCCGGGTCGACCACCAGCCGCCCGCCGGCCGGCAGCCGCGCGGAGAGCTCGGCGTCGATCAGCTCGCTCACCCGCGCGATCACTTCGCGCGGCAGCGGCGGGCGGGTGTCGCCGGCGACCCACGCTCGACGGCTGCGCGTGGTGAACACGCGAGCGGCGTCCGGCGTGGCGCGGTTCAGCAGGTGCTCGCGCACGGAGCACAGCACCCGGCCGGACACCGAACCCAGCACCGTGCCGGCCGCGGCGAGGACGTCGTCGACCGGGTCGGCCTGCCGCAGCAGCCGGTCCAGCGACCGCATGAACAGGCCCGGCGCGGCGGTCAGCACCTCGGCGGCGCGCGAGACGTCGCCGTCGGCGAACGCGCGCTCCGCACGGCCGGCCACCGAGGAGACCTTGCGGTCGCCGCGGGCGACGTCGAACACCTCGCGCGCGCCCGGGTACGCCGTGGTCTCGTACGGGTGCAGGTAGGTGCCCAGCCGCTTGAACCGCTCGGCGAAGCGGGAGACGTCACCGAGCTTGCCCGCGTTGCTCGCGACCACGCCGTCGAGCGCGGCCAGCAGGATGCGCCGCTCGCGGCGGCGGAAGCTGCGGAACCGGGTCGGTTCGGCCAGCGTGACGTCGCCGCCGCTGGCCTGGCACGCCGCGCGCAGCACGTCGACGACGGTGTCGACCGCGACCAGCGGCCGGCCTTCCGCCAGCCGGACCGCGTTGAGCACGGCCCGGTTTTCGCGCACCGGCACGGCTTCGAGCTCGACGTCGCCGCAGGTGACCGCCAGCTCGGCGAGCAGCTGCAGGTCGGCTTCCCCCAGCGGGGTGCCGGACTCGGCCAAGGATCGGTACAGCGCGCGGGTTTCTTCCTCGAGCGTGCCGCCCAAGTGGACGACGGTCACCCGGTCCTTGATCGACGCGACCAGCTCGTCGTGCGCGGCGAGCAGGTCGGCGAAGCTGTGCTGGTAGCGGCCGTAGCCCGGCAGCGTGAGCAGGTCGACGACGTCGCCGCCGCCGGTGTGGCGCAGGCAGGAGACCCAGAACTCGACGGTGTCCGGCACGCGGCGCGGGAACTTCTTGAAGTAGGCGTTGTGCCGCACGTGGTCGCCGACCAGGCCGCGGACGGCACCGACGACGGCCGCGGCGAGGTCCATCGCCGCGCCGGGCGCCACGGTGGACAGGTGGCCGAGCAGCGCGCGATCGGCCTTGAACCCCACGCTGAGCAGCACGACGTCCAGCTGCCGGGCGACGGCGGACCCGTCGCCGGCCGGTGCGGCGGCACGCGGGACGCGCAAGGTGTGGCTGATGATCGTCTGCAGCATGGAAGTTCCCCCGGGTAGGTGGTCGCGCGCCGTGGTGTCGAACCACGTCGGCGGAGCTTATGAGGCCCCGCTGGTTACCGAACCGCACGCGTGGGTTGGCCGACCGGACTCGCACCGGCTTCGCCCGGGACCACAACCCGGGGCCTCGTCTCCTTCGGCTTCGGCCAAGGTAGCGCGTCCGGGAGTCGAACCCGGGTCTCCCGGGTGAGAACCGGGGATCCGTACCGCTGGACCAACGCGCCGAGCGCATTCGCGTCCGCGCACTGGTTGCGGCGAAGACGAATGCCGGGAAAAAGAGCACCGGCGGAAGGAGTCGAACCCTCTGGCCGCGGTTTTGGAGGCCGCGCCGCTTCCCAAGCTCGCCGATTTCAAGAAAAAAGCCGCCCGGCCCGGTTTCCCGGCGGGCGGCCCCCTGGACCACGACGCGGCTACGTCATGACAGGGAGCCCCGAGAAGTGCGCCATGTGCTGCCATTCCATGGTCGTCATGTGCCCTCCTCGGTTCGTGTGGCACCCATCATCACCGGACGCGCCGAGCCGCGTCAAAGCAATTAAGCCTCTTCCCGCGCCAGCTGCTGCGCCGCTCGCCCGATGGCCGCCTCGACCCGGTCGGCCAGCAGGCCCACCGCGCCGACCGCGCGGCTCATCGGGTCCTCGCCGTCGCCGCCCAACGCCTGTTCCCGCAGGTATGCCGCCTTGACGTCAGCCCACCGCTGAGCCTGCGAAGGGGACAGCCGTTCCCGCAGCTCGGCCAGCTTGAGCAGGTTGGCCTCGGCACCCGAGGTCAGCGTCTGCGCCTCGCCGGCGTAGTGGTCGTCGATCAGGGCTTCGAGCTCGGTGTCGTCCATCACCGGCACGATGCGCTCGGCGAGCTTGTTCATGTTCCGGTACGAACCCTGCAGCTGGAACGGCGGCTCGGTGCGCGAAGCGTCCGCCTGCGCCGCCGATGCGATGTAGGCCTGGTTGTTCGCCAGCACGATCCGCTGCACCCGCAGCAGCTTCCGCAGCACCGCGAGGACCTGCTCCAGCTCCGTGGCCGAATACGCGTGCGAAAGCTGGTCCGCCCGCGCGGAACCGTCGCCGCGGGCCATCCGGACCAGGATGTCCACATCGGACCGTTCGCGCGACACGAGCGGCGCCAGCACGGTGTTCGACGTCAGCGCGTTTTCGACGTAGCTGAGCGCGAAGAGCTCTTCCTTGCCGGACAGCACGTCGCCGAGGTTCCAGACGTCCGCGCGGTTGGCGAGCATGTCCGGGATGCGGAACCGCTTGCCCTGCTCGGTGTACGGGTTGCCGGCCATGCACACCGCGAACCGCTTGCCGCGCAGGTCGTACGTCCGCGTGCGGCCCTCCCACACGCCTTCCATCCGCCGCTGCGCGTCACACAATGAGATGAACTTCTGCAGCAGCTCCGGCGACGTGTGCTGGATGTCGTCGAGGTACAGCAGCACGTTGTTGCCCTGCTCCAGCGCGAACGAGATCTTCTCGACCTCCTGCCGCGCGGTCGCGTTCGGCGCGTCCGCCGGGTCGACCGACGTGACGTCGTGGCCGAGCGCCGGCCCGTTGACCTTGACGAACACCAGCCCGAGGCGGCTGGCGACGTACTCCATGAGCGTCGTCTTGCCGTACCCCGGCGGCGAGATGAGCAGCAGCAGCCCGGACTGGTCGGTGCGCTTGGCGTCACCGGCCGCGCCGAGCTGCTTGGCCAGGTTGTCGCCGATCAGCGGCAGGTAGACCTCGTCGAGCAGCCGGTTCCGGACGAAGGCGCTCATCACCTTCGGCTGGTATTCGTCCAGCCGGAGCCGGTCGCGTTCGGCGGCCACGAGTTCGTTGCGCAGCCGCTGGTACGCGCGGAAACCCGGCACGCGATCGCGGCGGAAGCGGTGCGTCCTGGCGAGCGTCTCGTCGAGCCGCACCGTCACCGACCGCCCGGTGATCCGCGGGTGCGCGCCGAGCAGACCGTCCACAGTGGCCGTCAGCGTCGCCGACGAGTCGTACCGCGGCAGGTCGCACAGCTCGATCGCGACGGCTTCGGGCAGCTCGTCGGCCGGCAGCCCGGCCGAGTCCGCGAAGGACCGCAGCCAGGCGTCGGCGAGCTGGTACCGGTCCGCCAGGTCGTCGAGCGAACCCAGGTCTTCGGCGAAGCTCCGCCGGTCGAGCCGGAACTTGTCCAGCACCGCCCGCGCGCCACCGCTGGTGACGAACCCGGACGGGGCGACGGCGAGCTCCTCGAACAGGTACTCCCCGGCGAACTCGGTGTCGAGCCCGAGCCCGCCGGCGAACGCCGTGATCGCGTCGGTGAGCTCCCGCGACAGCTCGTCGATCGCCGGGGTGGCGCCGAACGCCTCCCGCACCCGCGCGAGCGACGCGGCCCGCGTCGTCCAGGCGGCGCGCGCCCGCTCTTCGGCGCCGAACGCCCAGAACAGCTGGGCCGCGGCCCGGGCGGCGGGCGGGTAACGCAGCAGCCCGGCGGCGGACCGCAGCCGCAGCAGGGCGCCCAGGATCGCGGCGGCGTCGTGGTCGTGCACGCCGCGCGCGTACCCCTCGTCGTACCGCTCCCCGGCCACGCTCCGCACGACTTCCAGGAGGTCGGCTTCGACCAGCTCGGCGGCCGGCCGTTCGGCGAGGATCGAGGTCGCGAGGTACTCGGCCCGGTAGACCTCCGGCGACTCCGAGACCAGCAGCTGCTCCCAGTACGGCCGGGTCGCCTCGAACGCGGCGTCGCGCACCGGCGCCCGGTAGTCGGTGCCGGTGATCGCAAATTTCAGTGAGCCGTCGTGCGGCACCAGCGTCAGGTCGACGTCCTGGGTGTTGACGGCGAAGGTGTTGCGGCCGAGGCGGATCGTCTCGCCGCCCTCGCCGTAGAGGTCGAGCCGGTCGCGCAGGGCCCGGCCGGCCTCCTGGCGAGCGGCCTTCACCCGGCCTTCCAGCTCTTCGGCCCGCACCTGGTCGCCGAGCGCCCGCAGGTCCTCGACGACGCTGCGCAGCTTCGAGACCATCGGATCGGCCGCGAAGTAGGTGTTGATCTCCTCGGCCGAGCCGAGTGACCCGACCCGGCGCGTCACGCTGCCGAGGATGCGCCCGGCCGACTCGACCAGCCTGTCCGCCCGGCGCGCCCGCTCGTCGAGCAGCGCCTGCTTGCGCGAGGAGAACGCCTCGTAGACGTCGGTGCGCTTCTCCCCGAGCGAGGTCAGGAAGTCGTCGAACTCCCCGAACCGCGATTCGAGGTTCTCCAGCTGCAGCAGCAGCCGGCCCAGCTGCTCGTCGCAGCGCTCCGGGGTGTCCGCGACCGCGAGCCCGCCGGTGATGGCCTGCGCGAGCAGCGCGAACTCGGCCGCGAACTCGGCCCGGCCCTCGGTTTCCAGGAGTTCCTTGCGGCGCGCGTCGAGCGTCGCCCGGGCGCGGTTGACCGCGCCGATCACCTCGCCGACGCGCTCCAGGATCTTCGTCCGGACGACGGCGTCGGCGATGTCCAGCCCGCCCACGACGTCGGTGAGGACCTCCAGGCCGGCGGACTGCTCGTCGAGCCGCTCGGCGACCGGGCCGGCCTCGGCGACGGTCTTGATCGCGCCCGCCGCGGCGATGAGACCGTCCACTTCGGCGTGGTAGCCGGTGAACGCCTCCTCGCCCTGCAGGAACCGCACGGCCCGCTGCGCGGCCTCGGCGAACTCGGTGTCCAGGTCCGCGATCAGCGTGTCCACGCGCGCGGTGTCGGCGTACCGCAGCTCCCGCACGGTGACCAGCCGCCCGCGCGCCCGGTGCATCTCGGCGAGGCGGCGCACCCAGGCGTCCGCCGCGTTCAGCGCCTCGCCCCGCACGCGCCGCACGAGCGACGCCGTGTCGGCCGCCGCGGTGTCGACGGCCTCGGCCGCCTGCGCGGTGAGCGAGGTGACCGTCTCGAACTCGTCCAGCACCTGCTCGGCGGTGACCCGGACGTCGGACAGCGGCGAACGCAGGTCGCCCAGCTCGGTCTCGCCCAGCCAGTGGTAGTGGTCGAAGACCCGGGCGCAGGCGGCGATCAGCGCCTCGAACACCGCCGCCGACGGCGCCATCTCCCCGATCATCCGGGTGATCGACAGGCAGTCGGAGATCCCGCGGACGAGGTCGGCGTTCCCGACCCGCTCCAGCGGCCCGGTGCCGGCCGGCTGCGCCGCGGCGTAGGTGTCCGACTGGAACGGCGTCCGCCACACCTGCATCGGGTGCACCCGGCTCGGTTCGTCGGACAGCGCGCGGAACAGGATCATCGTGCCGTCGTCGAACAGCGAGTACCCGTGGCACGGGATCGGGTTGGCGACCTCCTTGCGGATCACGTTGTAGGGCAGCAGGAGCGAGCGCCCCTCGGCCCGCGCGTGGAAGACGTACAACACGTCCTCGCCGTTGGGCGAACGGATCACGCGCTCGAACTCGAGACCGTCCACTGTGGTGTCGAACGTCTTGCTGACGCCGGTGTCGAGGTAGTAGCCGCCGGGGAAGATGATGCCGTGGTCCTCGGGCAGCCGCTGGCAGGCCTGCCCGATGCCGTCGAGCCGCACGACGTCCTGGGTGCGCGTGTTGAACACCAGGTAGCGGTACTCGGTTTCCTTGTACGGCAGCATGCGCAGCAGGATCAGCGGGCCGATCCGGGCGTAGGAGACCTCGGCGTCGGCGAGGCTCTGCAGCGGCTCGTCCACCGGCTCGGCGTACACGCCGGCGCCGGTCTCGGTGTTGTTCTCGACCTTGACCGTCAGGTTGCCGCCGACGGTTTCGACGAACACCTCGTCCTCGATCGAGATGTGCGGGTGCCGGCCCAGGACATGGTCCTCGCGGGTCGTCTCGACCCACTCGAAGTCGTGCGACGGCGGGAAGACGTGGTCGCGCTCGCCGCGGCTGTCCAGATAGGACACCGAGCCGTCGGCCGCGATCGCCCACCGCAGCACCCGGATGTCCTCGGTGCGCGGGCCGATCTGGAACACCGCGAGCAGCTTGCCGTCCAGCCGGCGCAGCTGCAGCAGCTTGGCCTGGCGGTAGTACCGGTAGAGCTCGCCGAAGTCCCGCCCGAACTGCTCGTCACGCAGCAGTTCGGGCAGTTCCTCGGCGCTGACGTCGTCGAAGCGGAACGCGTCTTCGTCGCGGCTGAAGCGCTGCAGCGAGAAGACGTCGTCGACCGCCGTCTCGGGCTTCAGGCCGATGAAAACGTTGTAGCCGAACAACATCCGCCCGTCGACGGCGACGATGTCCCGGGGCACGCAGTTGTTGGCGGTGCGGATGCGTTCGGTGCCGACCAGCGCGAGCTGCGCGCTGCCGAAGACCTCCAGCCGCCGCGCGTTGAGCTCGTCCGCGCGTTTCGCCAGCTCGGCGGCCTGGGCGGCCAGCCGGACGCGGAGCACCTCGTAGGTGCCCGCGTCCAGCTCCGTCTCGGCCGCCGTCACTGCTTCGCGGCGACGACGGTGGCGACCGACGTCTCGGCGAGGCCGAGCCGCTGCGCCGTGGTCATCAGCTCACGGAGCTTGTCGCTGTCCGGCCCGCCGGCCTGCAGCTGCTTCGCCAGGAAGGCCGACAGCGTCAGGTTCTTGACGTCCTCGGTGCTGACCGCGCCGATCAGCTTGGCGAGGTCGTCGGTGAAGCTGGCCGACCCGTCGACGTACGGCCGGGCGAGCGCGCCGACGACGTCGGAGTGCTGGACGAAGCCGTCCACGCTCTTGCCGAGGCCGATCGAGCCGACGATCCGGTCGAAGAACGCGGTCTCGCCGCCGACGATGTCGATGTCGGCCTTCTCCAGGCCGGCGCTGAGCACGACGGCCTGCGCTTCGGCGACGTCCCGCTGCACGTCGAGCGCGGCCAGCCGGATCTCCTTCTCGGCGTCCAGGCGCAGCCGGTACTCCTCGTGCTCCCGGCTCGCGCTGTCGAGCGCGGCCATCGCGGCGGCCTTCTCGGTGAGGCCCTCGGCCTCGCCCTTCAGCTTGTCGCGCAGCGCTTCGGCGACCACGACGGTCTTCTCGCGCTCGACGATCGCCTCGGCGCGGCCGACCTTCTCCAGCGCGACGGCGTCGCGCTCGCGCACCTGCGCGGCGGCCAGGCCGGCGGCGGCCTCCTCGGCCTGGATGCCCTCGGCGAGCCGGATCTTGGCCCGCGTCTCCAGCTCGGCGGCCTGCTGGCGCGCCTCGGCGAGGGTCAGCTCCTCGCGAGCCTTGTACTTGGCGGCCTGCTCCGCGGCTTCGGCGGCCTTGATGCCCTTGACCAGGTTCTCCTGCGCTTCGGCCTCGGCGCGGATGACGACCGCCTCGCGGGTGCGCTGGGCCTCCTCGACCACGCGCAGCTTCTTGATGTTCTCTTCCTGCTCGGCGACGGTCTTCTCGACGGCGATTCGCTCCCGGATCACCTCGGCGATCGACCGCTTTTCGGTCTCGAGCTCCTTGTCCTTGGCGATCCGGGACAGCTCGGTTTCGCGCTCGCGGCCGATCACCTCGAGCAGGCGGTCCTTCTCGATCCGCTCGGACTCGATGGCGATGACGCGTTCGCGGTTCTTGCCGGCGACCTCGATTTCGCGCTGCTGGTTCTGCTGCTGGATGCCGAGCTGCTCGTCGGTGCGCAATTGCGCGGCCTGCGACTTGAGCCGTTCCTCGGCCTGCACCTTCGTGATTTCGGCTTCTTCGCGCGCCCGCATGGTTTCGATTTCGCGGCGCTGCTTGATTTCCGCGTCGGCCTGACGCCGTTCCAGCTCGAGGATCGCTTCCCGCGCGTCGACGTTCTGGCGCGTGATCTCCTTTTCTTCGTGACGGCGGAATTCGTTGGTGCGCACGTGCTCGATCGCCGTCAGTTCGGTGATCTTCCGGATGCCCTGCGCGTCGAGGATGTTCGCCGCGTCGAGCGACGCCATCGGGGTCTGCTCGAGGTAGTCGATGGCCGCGTCTTCCAGGCTGTAGCCGTTGAGGTCGGTGCCGATGACGCGGATGATCTGGTCGCGGAATTCGTTGCGCTTGGTGTAGAGGTCAACGAAGTCCAGCTGCTTGCCGACGGTTTTCAGCGCTTCGGAGAACTTCGCGTTGAACAGTTCCTGCAGGGTGCCCTGATCGCTGGCGCGTTCGGTGCCGATCGCCTGCGCGACCTTCACGACGTCCTCGACGGTCTTGTTGACGCGGACGAAGAACGAGATCCGGATGTCGGCGCGGATGTTGTCGCGGCAGATCAGGCCTTCCTGGCCGGTGCGCTCGATGTCGATCGTCTTCACCGAGATGTCCATGACCTCGGACTTGTGCAGCACGGGCAGCACGACCGCGCCGGTGAAGGTGACGTCGACCTTGCGCACCTTGGAGATGATCAGCGCTTTGCCCTGCGGCACCTTGCGGAACAGCCGGCTCACGACGAACAGCAGCACGAGGACGATCAGGACCACGACGGCGATCAACACGCCGGCCCCCAGGCCGATGGCATCCATTCAGTTCAGTCCTTTTCTGCCTCGAGTTCCATGGGGCTGACCCAGAAGAACTCTCCTTCGGCGTCGTAGTCGTAGAGGACAACGCGGCTGCCGACGCCGAGGTTGCCTTCGCCGGCCAGTCGGATTTGGACGATCGCCGAAGAGCCGTCGGCAGCGGCGGCTTCGGCCTGCCCGAAGTCCTCGGTGACACTCGACGTCCGAACGACGGCAACCCGGCCGACGAAGTCCCGCCGCGTCGGCTCGACTCCGGCGAAGACCCGGCGAAGCGGCACGATGATCAGCCGCGTCCCGAGTGCCCCGCCCACGAGCGCGCCGGCCAGGACGCCGAAGCCGAGCAGGATCCGCAGGGGCGCACCTTCGATGAGGACCGCACCGACGAGGCTGAGGAACCAGCTGAAGGCGACCAGCAGCGACAGCGAGATGGACAGCGGAACCCCGCCGAAGAACCCGATCTCCCCGTCTTCGACGTCGAAGACGCCGAGCAGGGCCAGCCCCCAGTAGCCGATCACGACGACCAGCAGGAAGCTGAAGAGCACGGCCGGAAAAGCCAGCGCCGCGGCGACGAACCCGCTCATCGTTTCCATCCCCCCATGGAAGGCCCCGGCGGCGCGGGGCCCTGGCCAGCGACTATAACCGGCAGGAGGAGGCGGGGACGAACATTTCGGACACGAGCTCATCTCGCCGCGGTGTCGTTCGTCTCGTCGGTTAAGTCACCTACCCTCGATACCCTACCACCAGAGTGTTGGTATAGTATCCAACATGGAGGCGGTTAGCTGACCATCACAACGATCGTGGCTATCCGAGTTACAAGCATGTTGTTCGAAACGCCGGAGCTCGACGAATGCGAGCGAGAGGTCCTGACGCAGGTCGAGGAGCTCAAGACGGCCCTGCGCTTCCACTTGACCGAGCCTCGGCGCTGGGCGGGTTCCCTGCGCCGGGTATCCCTTGCGCGGGCCATCCAAGGTTCGAACAGCATCGAAGGCTATGAAGCCGGGCTCGACGACGCGGTCGACGTAGCCGCCGGCGAGGAACCGCTCGAAGTCGACGAAGAAACCCGCTTGGCACTGACCGGCTACCGCGAAGCGATGACCTACGTGCTGCAGCTGGCCGAAGACGAAGACTTCGAGTACAGCGACCAGTTGCTGAAGAGCCTGCATTACATGATGACGAACTACGCGCTGAAGAACCGCCCGGGCCGATGGCGGGCCGGGAGCATCTACGTCCGGAACGACACGACGGGCGAGATCGTCCACGAGGGCGCGGACTTGAGCCTGGTGCCGGCCCTGATGCGGGAACTGGCCACGGGCTTGAACACCGGAACCGAGTGCCCGGACATCGTCCGGGCCGCCATGGCCCACCTGAACCTCGTCATGGTGCACCCGTTCCGCGACGGGAACGGGCGCATGGCCCGCTGCCTGCAAAGCCTCGTCCTGGCCCGGAGTGGGGTGCTGAGCCCGGTGTTCATGAGCATCGAGGAGTACCTGGGCCAGAACACACAGGCCTACTATGACGTGCTCGGCGAGGTGGGCGGCGGGTCTTGGCAACCCCGGCGGGACGCCCGCCCGTGGATCCGGTTCACGCTGACCGCGCACCTGCGCCAGGCACGCACGATGCTCCAGCGGGTCAAGGAAAGCGAACGCATGTGGGCGGAGCTGGAAACGCTCGTCCAGGGCCGCGGCCTTCCCGAGCGGAGTGCCATGGCCTTGTTCGACGCGATGATCGGCCTCCGCGTGCGCAATGCCACCTACCGTGCCTACTTCGAAGACAGCCCCGAAGAAATCACGGAAGCCACAGCCAGCCGCGATTTGCGCGCCCTCGTGGCCGCCGGCCTTCTCGAAGCCGAAGGCGAGAAGCGAGGGCGGCACTACGTCGCCAAGCCACCTTTGGTCGAGATCAGGGAGCGCGTGCGAGCGGCGCGCGGTCCGAAGGACACGACCGACCCCTTCGCGGACTGACAGGCCCTGGACAAACCGCGGCCGCAGCCGCCGAAGCACACGCCAAGGTGACGGCTCCCCTCAGCGGAGCCGACTCACCCTGAACAGCCGTGTCGCGCACGGCGACGGCCAGCACAAGTGCGACCGCCAACCCTGCCGTCGGCGCGACGGTCGCACTCACCAGGCGTTGAGCGCGCCATCGTCCAGTCGCGAAACGCTTTCGTTCTGGAAATGAAGGAGCCGGCAAGGGGGCTCGAACCCCTGACCTTCTGTTTACAAGACAGATGCTCTACCAGCTGAGCTATACCGGCCTGGCGCCGAGACGCCGCAGCCAGTGTACCGAGCCCTCTCCGGTGATCGATTCGCGGAGCGGGATCCGCAGGTCCAGGCCACTATGGAGGGACGTGGTGGACGCCACTCCATGATCCGTGCAACGGTCGGCGGGTGGCCGTCGATGGTCTTCGGGGAACGAGCGAGGAGGTGGATGGATCATGAAGATCAACGAGCGCACCAACGGGGGCCGGGCGACCAGATGGCCGCTGCTGGAACCCCCCGCTCAGCGCCCCCGGGTCCACCGCCCCAACCTGCTCAAGAGGCGGCCCTGGCACGTCCTCGAAGCGCCGACCGGGGAGTTCCCCGCCGTCGACGCCGAAGAGGCCATGGGGCCGCAGCTGCCCGACGAGGCCACCGTCAACTTCGTGCTCGACCTGAGCCTGCGCATCGGCGAGGTCCAGATGGCCAGCGGGGCCGGCGCCTCGGACGTCACCGCGACCATCATCGCCATCGCCGGCGCGCTCGGGCTGCCGCACTGCGAGGTCGACGTCATCTTCACGTCGATCACCGTGACCTGCCACCGCGGCACCGACCTGACGCCCATCACCGCTCTGCGCGTGGTGCGCAGCCGCAGCCTCGACTACACCCGGCTGACCGAGACCGAGAAGCTCGTCCGCAAGATCGTTCGCGGGCACATGGGCGCCGAGCAGGCGCAGACCGAGCTGGAGCGGATCACCTCGGCGCCGCACCCCTACCCGCGCTGGGTCGCGACGCTGTCCTGGGGCGGGGTCGCCGCGTTCGTCACCATCCTGCTCGGCGGCGGGTTCGACATCGCGCTCGTCGCGTTCGTCATCAGCGGCGTCATCGACCGGGTCGGCCGGGTGGTGAACCGGTACGGGCTGCCGTTCTTCTTCCAGCAGGTGGTCGGCGGCCTGGTCGCCACGCTCTCGGCCATGCTCATCGTCAGCAGCAACGTCCTGACCACGGACAAACCGACGCTGGTCGTCGCGGCCGCGGTCACCGTGCTGCTGTCCGGGCTGTCCACCGTCTCGGCCGTCCAGGACGCCATCACCGGCTACAACGTCACCGCCGCCGGCCGCACCATGGAGACCGCGCTGATGTCGGCGGGCCTGATCGCCGGGGTCGTGCTCGCCCTGCGGATCGCCGTCATGCTCGGCCTGCCGCGCACCCCGCTGCCCGAGGTGACCGGGTCGACGCCGCAGCAGCTGCCGCTGGTCGTGCTCGGCGGGGCCGGCGCCTCCGCCTGCTTCGCGCTCGCGAGCTACTCGAAGATGCGCGCCATGCTGGTCGCGGCGGCCGCGGGCGGCATCGGCGCCGCCGTCTACGGCTCGCTCATGCTGGCCAAGCTGGACGGCGTGAGCTCGTCCGCGGTGGCCGCGACGCTGGTCGGGTTCTGCGGCGGCGTGCTCGCGCGGCGGCTCGGCGTTACTCCACTGGTGGTCGCCGTGTCCGGGATCACTCCCCTGCTTCCCGGCCTCTCGACCTACCGTGGTCTATACCAAATCGGGGTGGAGCCGAGCGGCAACATCTCGACGCTCATGACGGCCGTCGCAATCGGGCTTGCCCTGGCAGCGGGCGTGGTACTCGGGGAATGGCTCGCCCAGCCGGTGCGCACCGGCCTGGGCAGGCTGGAGCGCCGGTTCGCCGGACCACGCATGGCTGGTCCGCTCGAGCCGACGGAACGGAGCTTGGAGTAACACCGCGGTCACCGAATGTTCATCGCTCACGCGATAGGGTTTCACTCTGGGGCCGCGACCCAGACGCGAGGAGCAGGCGACGTGAGTGACCAGAAGGAGAACGCGAACCAGGCCGATTTCGTCGTGGTGGCGAACCGGCTACCGGTGGACCTCGAACGCACCGCCGAGGGCGAGCGCCGGTGGACGGCCAGCCCGGGCGGGCTGGTGTCGGCGCTGGAGCCGTTCCTGCGGTCGAGGAAGGGCGCCTGGGTGGGCTGGCCCGGCGTCCCCGACGTCGACGTCGACGAGTTCGACGACGACGGCCTGGTGCTGCACCCGGTTTCGTTGAGCGCCGACGAAGTCCGCGACTACTACGAAGGTTTCTCCAACGCGACGCTCTGGCCGCTCTACCACGACGTCGTCGAGCGCCCGGTGTTCGACCGCGCGTGGTGGAACAGCTACGTCAAGGTGAACCGCCGGTTCGCCCAGGCCAGCGCCGAGGTCGCCGCCCCGGGCGCGACCGTGTGGATCCAGGACTACCAGCTCCAGCTGGTGCCGGCGATGCTGCGCGAGCTGAGACCGGACCTGCGCATCGGCTTCTTCCTGCACATCCCGTTCCCGCCGGTCGAGCTGTTCATGCAGATGCCCTGGCGCGCGGCGATCATCCGCGGCCTCACCGGCGCCGACCTGGTCGGCTTCCACCGCCCCGGCGGCGCGCAGAACTTCCTCTGGCTGTGCCGCCAGCTGATCGGCCTCGAGTCGACGCGCGGCGCGGTCGGCGTCCGGTCGCGGCCGGGCACCATGCAGGTCGGCGACCGGACCGTGCGGGTCGGCGCCTTCCCCATCTCCATCGACGCCGCGGGCCTCGACAGCCTCGCCCGCACCAAGGGCGTCCAGGAGCGGGCCGCCCAGCTGCGGCGCGACCTCGGCAACCCCAAGACGGTCCTGCTCGGCGTGGACCGGCTCGACTACACCAAGGGCATCGACCTGCGGCTGCAGGCGCTGCACGAGCTGCTGCACGAGGGCCGGCTGCAGCCGGACGACGTCACGTTCGTCCAGCTCGCCACCCCGAGCCGCGAGCGCGTCGAGCACTACCAGCGGATGCGCGGCGAGATCGAGCAGATGGTCGGCCGGATCAACGGCGAGTTCGCCCGCGTCGGCCACCCGGTCGTGCACTACCTGCACCAGTCCGTGGACCGCACCGAGCTGGCCGGGTTCTTCTCCGCTGCCGATGTCATGGTGGTGACCCCACTGCGCGACGGCATGAACCTGGTGTGCAAGGAGTACGTCGCCGCGCGGCACGATCTGGGCGGAGCGCTGGTGCTTTCCGAGTTCGCGGGCGCGGCCGCCGAGCTCTCTAGCGCATTCCTCGTGAACCCTCACGACCTGGACGGGGTGAAGGACGCACTAGTGGCTGCCATTACCCTCGACCCGGCAGAGGGCCGTCGCCGGATGCGCGCCATGCGTCGCCAGGTCCTCACGCACGATGTCGATCGTTGGGCGCGCTCGTTCTTGCAGGCGTTGGGTGCCGAGGGGGTCGACTAACCCGAACGACCACGCACGAGCTCCTGAGGAGGAGTGTTGACTGCCGAGGCCCTGCCCGCCGAGCTGCGGCGCGCGATCGTCCAGATCGCTCGCACGCCGCGTCTGCTGGTCGCTTGCGACTACGACGGCACGCTGGCACCCATCACCCTCAACCCCGACGAGGCACGCCCGCTGCCCGAGTCCGTCGGGGCCCTCAGATCGCTCGCCGGTCTGCACGAGACCACCACGGCGGTCATCTCCGGCCGTGCGCTGCGCGACCTGGCCACGCTCTCGCGGCTGCCCTCCGAGGTGAACCTCGTCGGCAGCCACGGCTCCGAGTTCGACATCGGCTTCATCCACGCCCTCGACGAGAAGGCGCGCGGGCTGCACCGGCGGCTGGAGTCCGAGCTCGAGCAGCTCGTGCTGGACGTCCCGGGCGTGTCGCTGGAGGTCAAGCCGGCCAGCATCGCGGTGCACGTCCGCCGGGCCGAGCACGAGGCCGGCCGTCGCGTGCTCGCCGCCGTCCACTCCGGACCATCCACCTGGGAAGGCGTCTCGACCACCGACGGCAAGGAAGTGGTCGAGCTGGCGGTCGTCCAAACGGACAAAGGCCACGCACTGGACATCCTGCGTCACCAGGTCGGCGCCACGGCGGCGATCTTCCTCGGCGACGACGTCACCGACGAGAAGGCCTTCGCCCGGCTGTCCGGCCCCGACCTGGGCATCAAGGTCGGCGACGGCGAGACGCTCGCCGGGTTCCGCGTGCCCGACACCGTGGACGTGGCGCTGGTGCTCGGCTTCCTCCTCGAGGAACGCCGGAACTGGCTGTACGGCGAGTCGGCCCCGCCGATCGAGCGGCTGTCGATGCTGGCCAACGAGCGCTCGGTCGCGCTGCTGACGCCGGACGCGAAGCTGACCTGGCTGTGCCACCCCGGCCCGGACGCGCCCGCGGTGTTCGCCGACCTGCTCGGCGGCGAGGGGGCCGGCCACTTCTCCATCAAGCCGCACCGCAACGGCCTCCCGCTCGGCCAGCGCTACCTGCCGAACACGATGACGGTCGAAACGCGCTGGTCGCGCCTGCTCGTCACCGACTACCTCGAGCCGGAAAGCGCCCCGCACCGGACGGACCTGGTCCGGGTGATCTCGGGCGAGGCGGCGGCGAGCGTCAAGTTCGCGCCGCGGCCCGAGTTCGGCGGCGTGCCGGTGAAGCTCGAGGTCACCGAAGGCGGTGTCCGGGTGCTCGGCACGTCGGAGCCGTTCGTGCTGTACTCGCCGGGCGTCGAGTGGACCATCACCTCGGACGGCCTGCACGACACCGCGTCCGCGCTGGTGCAGCCGACGCCGACCCAGCCGGTCGTGCTGGAGCTGCGCTGCGGCACCACCGACCTCGGCCCGCACGAACTGTCCGAAGTGGAACGCCGGGACCGCGCCGGCCGCTACTGGAGCGAGTGGACGTCGAAGCTGCAGCTGCCGAAGGTGCAGACCGACCTGGTGCTGCGCTCGGCGCTGACGCTGCGCGGCCTGGTCAACACCGACACCGGCGGCGTGCTGGCGGCGGCGACGTCGTCGCTGCCGGAGGAGATCGGCGGTGTCCGCAACTGGGACTACCGCTACTGCTGGATCCGCGACGCCGCGATGACCGTGCGGGAGCTCGTGCACCTGGGCTCGATCGAGGAGGCCGAGGGCTACCTGCGCTGGCTGCACGGCGTGCTCGCCACGCTGGCCGGCCCGGAGCGCCTGCACCCGCTGTACACCCTCGCGGGCAGCGTCATCGGCGCCGAAGCGGTTATCGAATCGCTGCCCGGTTACGCCGGTTCGCGCCCGGTTCGCGTCGGCAACTTGGCGAACCACCAGGTCCAGCTGGACGTCTTCGGCCCGGTCGTCGAGCTCGTCCGGACGCTCGCGGAGGCGCGCCACGAGCTGCGCGACGAGGACTGGCAGATGGTCCGCGCGATGGCGGAAGCCGTGACGCGGCGCTGGAACGAGCCCGACCACGGGATCTGGGAGGAGCGGCACGTGCCGCGCCACCGGGTCTACTCCCGGGTCATGTGCTGGGTGACCATCGACCGCGCGATCGCGCTGGGCGAGCAGTACGGCCGGGAGATCCCGGGCAACTGGCACGGCCTGCGCGAGGAGATCAAGGCGGACGTCCTCACCCACGGCTGGAACGACGAGGTCCAGGCGTTCACCACGGCCTACGACGGCACGGACCTGGACGCGGCCTCGCTGTTCGTCGGCCTCACCGGCCTGATCGACCCGGCCGACGAGCGCTTCCAGCAGACGGTGACCGCGATCGAGGCGGAGCTGCGCAGTGGGTCCACTGTGTACCGTTACCGCCGCGACGACGGCCTCCCCGGCGGCGAGGGCGGCTTCCACATCTGCGCGGCGTGGCTGATCGAGGCGTACCTGCTCACCGGGCGGCGCACCGAGGCCCAGGAGCTGTTCGACCAGATCGTCGCGGCGGCGGGCCCGACCGGCCTGCTGCCGGAGCAGTACGACCCGATCGCGGAACGGTCCCTCGGCAATCATCCGCAGGCCTATTCCCACATCGGGCTCATCCGCTGCGCCAACTTGCTGGCGGCCAGTTAGCCCTTTCGGTCCGAAAGTCCGTGAAGGCCACGTCGAGGGACAGTTAGTCCCTTACTGTGGCCTTCACGGCTTTCGGAGGTGAGACGGGTGCAGGGGACCTTCGGCCAGGTCGAGTTCGTGCCGTTGCCCCCGCGGTTCGCCGAGCGGGTGCGCTGGGGTTCGGTGGTCGTCGGCTGCTCGATGATCGCCGGGATGGCGCTCCTGTTCGGCCTCACGACGTTCCTCCAGGGCATCGTCCACGGCCACGCGTTCCCGGACACCCTCCTCGGCAAGGCCGCGGCGGTGCTGCCCCCGCTGGGCGTGCTGGCGATCGCGGTCCTGGTCCTGACGTGCCGCCGCTGCCTCCGCGGCGACTACCTGGTGGTGGCCAGCGCCACGGCGACCCGCAGCGCCCTGCGGCTCACGTACGTGCTGACGCTGGTGCTGATCTTCGGCTCGTTCGCGGTCCCGATCGTGTTCCGGGTGTGGCGCGACACGGCGGAGCTGCAGGCGCCCGATCTGCTGACGACGTTCTCGACACTCGCCTTCGCCACCATGGGCTTCCTGGCGGGGACGTTGTACGTGCGGCCGTCCGTGCAGACGCTCAGGAAGTACAGCGACCACCCGATCTGGTGAGCGGCGTTCGTCCTCTGTAGACACTCGATGCCGATCCACGACCCGGGCACCCGCCTGCTGCGGCTTGCAAAGATTTCTTTGCACAATTTTCTCTGCACAGCTACAGTGGGGCCATGACCAGCGCTCCACCACCGGAACAGCTCGATCCGGACGCCCTCAAAGCCGTCACGCACCCGTTGCGCCGCCGGATCCTCGGCGTGCTCTCCACGGGGCCGGCGACGGCCACGAAGCTCGCCCGAGCCCTGGGTGAAAACACCGGCGCGACCAGCTACCACCTGCGAGAGCTGGCCCGGTTCGGGTTCGTCGAAGACGTCCCGGAGCTCGCGCGGGGCAAGGAACGGTGGTGGCGGACGCGGCCGCGGGACATCCGGTGGCCGCGCCGCAGTGAGCAGAGCGCCGAATCCCGGATGCTGTTCGACGACATGCAGCGGCAGGGGTTCGAGGACGACCTCGAAAAGCTCAACCGGTACGCGGAAACGCGCGAGGAGCTGCCCGGCGACTGGCCGGACGCACTGCTCTACGCGCGCGGCGGTACCTGGCTCACCACGGACGAGCTCAAGCAGTTTTGGGACGACTACATGGAGCTGTTCCGCCGGTACTGGCGAAGCGAGGACGACCGGTCACCGGAGGCGCGGCGCGTGCTCGTGCGCTGGCTCGCGTTCCCGGATCCAGGGGAATGACATGACACCAGGGGGTTTTCCATGCGAAAGGCAGTTCTACTGGCCGGGGTGATCTTGGCGGTCACGGCGCTCGCGCCACCGGCGTCGGCCGCGGACGTGACCAACGACGACGTCACCTTCACCAACGGCGGGGTGACCTTGCACGGCACGGTCGTCGCGCCGCCCGGCGGCAAGAAGCTGCCGGGCCTGGTGATGGTCCACGGCTCGGGGGAACACCGCCGGGACGACTACCGCGATCAGGCCGAATCCTTTGCACGGCAGGGCATCGCCACCCTCATCTACGACAAGCGCACCGAAGGCTATTCGCAGTTCGAACGGTCGTACTCGACCCTCGCGGACGACACGCTCGCCGCTGTTTCGGTACTGCGCAAGCGATCCGACGTCGATCCGGCGCGGGTCGGCGTCTGGGGGCTGAGCGAAGGCGGCTGGGTGGCGCCACTGGCGGCTGCGCGTTCTTCGGACGTCGCCTTCGTCGTGACACTCGGCGCAAACGGGGTCGAGCCGTCGCGGCAACAGTCGTGGGCGGTCGAGAACCAGTTGCGGCGGCTGGGAATGGATGGCTCGCTCGTGCGGATGGCGTCGTCGACGATGCTGCGCCAGCTGTCCGGCGGCGGGGTGTTCCCGGAGGCGCACTACGACCCGGTGCCGGTGCTGAAGAGCCTGCGCCAGCCGGTGCTCGGCGTGTGGGGCGCGAAGGACATCCTGACGCCGCCGGGGGAAGCGGTCCGGATCTTCCGGGAATCGGTGGCACACCACACGTTGCGGGTGTTCCCGGACGCGCAGCACCAGCTGCGCCGGACCACCGACGGCTTCGACAAGCTGCCCGGGTACGCGCCCGGCTACCTCGAACTCGTGGGCAGCTGGGTGAAGAACCCGCCGAGCGCGTCGACGGCCGACGCACCGCCGGCGCAGGATCGGCCGAGCACCGCCGTCACCCCGCTCGCCTGGTACGAGTCGACGTGGCTGCAGCTCGCCGTGCTGGCGTTCCTGCTGGTGGCGTTCGCCTGGTACCCGCTGGTCCGGCGCGGGGCCGCCGCACGGCCGGCCCGCTGGCTGTCGGCGACCGGACTGCTCGCCGTGCTCGGGTTCCTGGTCGTCGACGTGCTGATCCAGCTGTCGATGGGCAAGGGCCTGGGTCCGGTCGTCGCCGGCCGTCCGCTGCCGTGGCTGGCCCTGCAGCTCCTGTCGCTGGGTGCGGTGGCCGCCACCATCGGCACGGCGGTGGCGTGGTGGCGGAACCGCGGTTTCCGGCTCGGCCTTCTGCTGGCCGGCGGCGTGGTGTTCGTCCCGTGGGCGATCTACTGGGGCCTGCTGGGCGTCTAGGCGGAGTAGCCCTTCGGCGGGATCAGCGTCGCGAGCTGGTTGAAGGTCAGCCAGTAGATCTGGTTCCCGCCGAAGTTCGCCGGGTCGGCGATCTTCACGGTCATGTCGGAGCTGTCGTACCCGATGACCGTGAAGTAGTGGTAAATCGTGTAGTTCGGGTAGCCCGGCGGGTGGTTGTTCGCGGGCGCGACGATGTTGGCGACGATCGGGTAGCCGTTGTTGATGTCCAGCACGATGTCCCGCCAGAGCAGGTCCCGCTGGGCCTGGGTGGGTGGGTCGTTCGGCATTTCCTTGGTCTCGTACCAGGAGGTGCCGAGGTCCCGGTTCAGGACGCCGGTGACCTGGCCGATCCAGTCGGTGCCGTTGGTGGTGGTGCCGAGCTGCGCGGCGAGGGTGCCCTGGCTCGGCAGGTTCGACGTCCGCGCGGACAGGGCGATCCGCGTGGCGGCCGGCCCGCACCAGTAGCCGGTTTCCTGGACCTGGTATTGGATGTTGAGGACGGCTTCGGTGGTGGCCTCGGCCGCGGCGGGCAGGGCGACGAGCCCCATCGCGGCCACGAGCGTGACGAAGCCCAGGCGGAATCTGCGCATGACGGTCCTTCCCCAGTTGCGACGCCGGTTGGCCAGCGCCTCACCTGTGGATGATCTCGGCAAGATCCGACGTTTGTCCCTCACCTGGCCCTGGATGGATCACGACGAAAGTAGGTTCGGCCGTGAACGCTCGCGAACGCTGCGGGCAACTGGGGGCATGCAGGTGATCCACGAGGGCTCGGAGCTCTGGGGGCACGACCGTCCGGACCTGGGCGGACCCGAGCCCGGGCCGGCGTTCGGGCGGCTCTTCGACGCCCACGCCGCGCAGCTGCGGCGGTACCTGGCCCGCCGCGTCGGGGCCGAACCGGCGAACGACCTCGTCGCCGAGACCTTCCTCGTCGCGCTGCGGCGGCGGGAGTCCTACCGGCCCGAGCTGGGCACCGCCCGGTCGTGGCTCTACGGCATCGCCACCAACCTGCTGCGCCACCACGTGCGGTCCGAACTGCGCGGGCTGCAGGCCACCGCGCGGCTCGCGAGGACCGGCGAAGCGAGTCACGCGGGCCACGACGGCCGCGTCGCCGAGCAGGTCGACGCCCAGGTGCGGGCCGCGCAGCTGGCCGGTGCGCTGGCCCGGCTCAGCCCGGCCGACCGCGACACGCTGCTGCTCGTGTCGTGGGCCGGGCTCGAGCCGGCCGAGGTCGCCGAGGCGCTGGGCATCCCGCCGGGTACCGTCCGGTCGCGGTTGCACCGGATCAGACGCTGGCTCAGGACGAACGCCCCGACCCCCGAGGAGGTGCAGGACCTTGCGTGAAGACAACGTCCGGAAGATCTGGTCCGAAGCCGAACTCGACGCGGCGCTCGAGGACCTGAACAGCGACGTCGGCGAAGACGACGGGCTCGCGTTCGCCCGCGCGTCCCTGCTCGCGGCGGCCGGCGTCGAGGAGGCTCCGCCCGCCCGACCGCGCACGAGCGGGGCGTGGCGGTGGCTCGCGGTGGCCGCGGCCGTCGTCACCCTGGTCGGCGGCCTCGGTGTCGCCGCCGCTGTGTGGGCGCCCGACCCGCCGGAGACGTCGCGGCCCGCCGGGCCCGCCGCCGATCCCGACCGCCCGCTCGCACCCGGTGAGTTCCACTACGCCGAGCAGCGCGACTGGACGACGTACTTCGGCAAGACGTTCGCGATCAAGGCCGAGCGGCGCGTCGAGCTCTGGATCCCGGCCGACCCCACCGGCGTGTGGCACCGGCGCACGACGCTGGCGGCGCAGCCGCACTGGGCGGACGGCCGGTCCGCCGAACCGCTCCCCGAGCCCGTCGACGAGTACGGGCCCGGTGGGGTGTTCCCCGGCCGGCCGAACTTTTCCGGGGAGAGCAAGCCGTTCTGGAACACGCCGTTCACGAACTGGCTGAGCCCGGACGCCGCGTTCGTCGCTTCCCTCGTCCCCGACACGGAGAAGCTGCTCAAGCGGCTGCGGTTCGACACGGTCGACGTCAAGGATCCCGGGCAGGGCCGGGCGCACTCCGCCACGGAGTCGCTCGGCATGGCGCGCAGCGCGCTGGCGACCGGCCTGCTCCGGCCGGACGTCCGGTTCGCGCTGATCGACGCGCTCGCCGCCATCCCGAACATCCTCGTCGTCCCGCAGCGGACGACGCCGGACAACCGGCCGGCCACCGTCTACGTGGCCAAGGAGACCGGCGTGCGGCTGTTCGTCGACCCCGCGACCGCGCGGCTGCTGGCCGCGGACATCTCACCGGCGACGGTGATCACCGGCCGGACCGAGGTGCCGATCAGCACGGGCGTGCCCCCGCCGAACTCGGTGGCGCCGAACACCACGACCACGCGGTTCCCCCTGGGCCCGGACCGGCACGACGCCCCGGACGCGCAGTACTTCTACGACATCACGCGCACCTCCGGGTGATCAGCGCGCATGGCCGGCCGCGTTCAGCGCGTCCGCGACGTTCGCGACCTCCAGCACCCGGATCCCGGCGGGCGGCTTGCCCGAGTCCGGCGGAACCAGCGCGTGCGTGAACCCGAGCCGGGCCGCCTCCGCCAGGCGGCGACCCACGCTCGGCACGCGCCGGATCTCGCCCGCCAGCCCGACCTCGCCCACCGAGACGAGCCGCGGCGACAGGGCGACGTCGCCGAAGCTCGACGTCAGCGCCAGCACGAGCGCCAGGTCGATGCCCGGTTCGGTGATCTTCATGCCGCCGACGGTGGCCGCGTAGACGTCCTTGTCGCCGAGCTTGAGCCCGCCGCGCTTCTCCAGCACCGCGAGCACCATGGCGACCCGCGCGGAGTCGAGGCCGCTGACCGCGCGCCGCGGCTGCGGGGCCGCCGTCGACGACACCAGCGCCTGGACCTCGCCCAGCAGCGGCCGCTTGCCCTCCAGCGAGACGGTGATCGCCGTGCCGGACACCGGCTCGGCGGTGCGGCTCATGAACAGCCCCGACGGGTCCGGCACCCCGACGATGCCTTCTTCCTGCAGTTCGAAGCAGCCGATCTCGTCGGCCGCGCCGAACCGGTTCTTGATGCCGCGGACCATCCGCAGGGTCGAGTGCTTGTCGCCCTCGAACTGCAGCACGACGTCCACCAGGTGCTCCAGCACGCGCGGGCCGGCCACCGAGCCGTCCTTCGTGACGTGCCCCACGAGCACCACCGGCAGCCCGCGCTCCTTGGCCAGCGCGACCAGCCCGGACGTCACCGCGCGGACCTGCGTCACCCCGCCGGGCGAGCCGTCGACCTGCGGCGACGCCATGGTCTGCACCGAGTCGACGATCAGCACGCCGGGCTTGACGTCGTCGACGTGCCCGAGGATGGCGGAAAGGTCGCTCTCGGCGGCCAGGTACATCCGCTCGTGGACGTTGCCCGTTCGCTCGGCGCGCAACCGGACCTGGCCCGCGGATTCCTCACCGGTGACGTAGAGGGACCGGTCGACCGTCTTCGCCCACTGGTAGGCGACTTCGAGCAGCAGGGTCGACTTGCCAACGCCGGGCTCACCGGCGAGCAGCACCACCGCACCCGGCACCAGGCCACCGCCGAGCACCCGGTCGAGCTCCGGCACCCCCGTTCGCCGGGCGCGCGCGGCTTCGACGTCGACCTCGCCGATCGGCCGCGCGGGCGCACTCGGCGCCCCGGCGGCGACGCGCTGGATGGCCGGCTTCGCGGGTGCGCCGCGCTCCTCGAACGAGCCCCATTCCTGGCACTCCGGACAGCGGCCCAGCCACTTGGCCGCTTCGTACCCGCAGCTCCCGCAGCGGTAGGTGGTCCCTTTCTTCACCCCGCGAGGCTATCGGCGACCACCGACAAAACCGGGGACCCCCGGCCCGGAGCCTCTCGGCGGAGGAGGAATCCGCTCGCCGGAAGGCGCTCATCCGAGAACTCGGCGGCCACCCCGGCCGAGCGCGCCGACCATGGGCAGCGCACACCAGAAGGTTCTGCCGAAGCCCGAAAGGCCCGGCCGGACCTGCCTCGGAGAGGCGGTCGGCGTGGGAGCCCGGCGGCGGGCCGGTCGAACCCACCAGCCGCGGGCGGCGGGCCGGAGTCCCGACCCGGGCCGCTCACCATCGGCGGGCGGACCTACCCCCGGAGTCCGACCCGGGCCGCTCGCCATCGGCGGGCGGACCTACTCCTTCCGGAGTCCCCGACCCGGGCCACTCACCATCGGCGGGCGGCGGGCGCGACCTACTCCTTGGCGTGCGCCGGCGCCGCGACCGGCAGCTCGACCGTCACCGGCCCGGCGTTCTGGAAGACGAACGTGACCTTGATGACCTGGCCCGGCCAGAGCGGCTGCTTCAGCGCGGGCAGCGTCACGGTGGCCTGGCCGATCTTCTCCGGTGCGGTCGGCGTCGCGGCCGGGCCGGACGACGGGACCTCGGAGGTGGCCGTCGCGGTCAGGTTGTTGCCCGGGCTGTTGGTGGCCGAGCTGCTGCCGGTCGGCGTGGCGGTGGAGGTCGGCGTGCTCGGCGACGACGTTGGCGCGCCGGTGGACTGCACCTCGTTCGTCGACTCGACGGCGTCGTCCGGGCCGATCACCAGCGAGTGCATGGCGACGACGGTCTTGGAGCCCTCGATGGTCGCCTGGGTGCCGTCTTCGGTGGTCACCGAGACGAGCGAGTCGTCCTGGGCGCCCCGGTTGACGATCGTCAGGGTCAGCTTCGGGGTGGCGCCGGCCGCGTAGCCCGGGCCCGACGTCGGGTACTGGACGGCCGCGTTGCGCAGGTCGATGGTCTTGACCTGGGCGTGCGTGCCGTTGACCGCGGGCTGCTGCGAGTCGGTCTGGGTGATCTGGCCGGCCCCGCACCCGGCGAGCACGAGCGCGGCACCGAGCGCCAGCACGCCCGCGCCGAGCACGCGACGATTCTGCAGCCTCACGTCGCAGTCCTTCCCTTTTCACGGCCTCGTCGCCCCGAAGACTAGCCGGGGTCGATCTCCGCCGCGGAACGGGTGTGCGTTGCCGGGGCGCGGCGACCAAGATCAACCGTCCACAAAGGAATTCCCAGCCTGTGACGAAACGCTTCCCCGCTACCTGCGTGAGCACGGGGGTCCGACGTTTGTCAACCCCCGGCCAGGCCGCTGACCTGCGAGGACGAGTCCGGCCCGCTAGGTGGGCACTGGCGGCCCGTGCTAGGATGGAGTCAGCGAAAGGGGCAGAGGACACATGGTTTTCAAGGTCGGAGAGACCGTCGTCTACCCGCACCACGGTGCCGCACTCATCGAAGCCATCGAGACCCGTGTGATCAAGGGCGAGGAAAAGAAGTACCTCGTCCTCAAGGTCGCGCAAGGGGATCTCACGGTTCGCGTGCCCGCAGACAACGCCGAAATCGTCGGCGTCCGCGATGTCGTCGGGCAAGAAGGACTGGACAAGGTCTTCGACGTTCTGCGTGCTCCGCACACCGAAGAGCCCACCAACTGGTCTCGTCGGTACAAGGCCAACCTCGAGAAGCTCGCCTCCGGCGATGTGAACAAGGTGGCCGAAGTGGTGCGCGACCTCTGGCGGCGAGAGAAGGACCGCGGACTTTCAGCCGGTGAGAAGCGCATGCTGGCGAAGGCGCGGCAAATTCTGGTCAGCGAGCTCGCGCTCGCGGAGGGCACCGACGAGGACAAGGCTGAGGTCCTCCTCGACGAAGTTCTGGAAACCGCGACGGTCTGAGCACCGCCAGGTGCCCTGCCCTTGCGGGAGGGTGGGTGCCTCTACGATCGCGTACCGATGAACGTCGTCGCGATCGTGACCGTCGCACATCATGCCTCCGACGGAGAGTCAGCTCTCACGCCGGTCCATGGTGAGGCGCTACTCACGCACACCGTGCGGGGGCTGCTCGGCGTACCGGAGATCGATCTGGTGCTCGTAGCGGCCCCCCAACGGTGTGCTTCGTCGTTTTCCGAGGCCGTCCGCGGTCTCGGCTGCCGGGTGGTGCCCGGCACACTCCGGCAGGCCTTCGCCGCCGTCGAGCCCGAACTCGCCCGTGACTCAGTTGTACTCCTCCACGACGCGCTGCGGGCCTTCATCCATGCGCAAACAGTCCGTGACGTGATCAGCGCGGTCCGTGACGGCGAGCCGGTCGTCGTGCCGGTGCTGCCGATGGCAGACACGGTGAAGGTGACCGACGCGGCTTCGCTGATCGTCGGCACCCAGGACCGTTCGCGCCTGCGCACCCTCCAGACTCCGGTGGGCTACGCGTTCGGGGCGTTCCGGCCCGATCTCGCGCCGGCCGGCGCGGCGACGGTCGAGGGCCACCCGGACGCGATGCGCGTCACCACCGAGTTCGAACTGTCCCTGGCCGAGGCGATCGCGGCGGCACCGAAGAACGAGGAGACGCTGTGAGGATCGGCAACGGCGTGGACGTCCACCCGGTCGAAAAGGGCCGCGAGTGCTGGATGGCGGGCCTGTTGTGGCCGGAGGCGGACGGCTGCGCGGGCCATTCGGACGGAGACGTCGCAGCGCACGCGCTGTGCGACGCCCTCCTGTCGGCGGCCGGCCTCGGCGACCTGGGCGCGGTGTTCGGCACGGGCGACCCCCGCATGGACGGCGCCCACGGGACGGACATGCTGGCCGAGGTCCGCGGCCTGATCGAGGCGGCGGGCTGGCGGGTGGCGAACGCCACGGTCCAGATCGTGGGCAACTCCCCGCGCGTCGGCAAGCGGCGCGACGAGGCCCAGAAGGTGCTGTCGGAGGCGGTGGGCGGCCCGGTGAGCGTGTCGGGCACAACCTCGGACGGCCTCGGGTTGACGGGCCGCGGCGAGGGCATCGCGGCCTTCGCGACGGCGCTGCTGCTCGCGGCGGAATAGGCCCTCACCCGCGCCCGTTCGGCGTGATATGGCCCTCACTCTCTCGGACGACGTCCGCGCGCTGATCGACGGGAAGAACTTCGCCACGGTCGCCACCCTCGATCCCGACGGGAGCCCGCAGACCTCCGTCGTCTGGGTCGGGCTCGACGACGGCGAGCTCGTCTTCAGCGCGACCGAGGACCGGCGGAAGGTCCGCAACCTGCGGCGCGATCCCCGCATCAGCGTCTCCATCACCGACGCCGAGAACCCCTACCGGCACACGCAGCTGCGCGGCCGCGTCACCATCACCCCCGACCCCGGCAAGACGCTGCCCAAGACACTCAGCCACAAGTACCTCGCCGAGGATCCGCCGCCCGAGGGCGCCGATGTCCAGCGGGTGGTCGTGCGCCTGAAAACCGAGAAGATCGCCGGCAACGTGAAATAGGGTCCAGACCATGGCTGTGACTTTCAACGAGGCCACCAAGGCCCTCCTCGACGGCACCAACTACCCCGTCGTCGCCACGACCAACTCCGACGGCTCCCCGCAGAGCTCGGTCGTCTGGGCGCGCCGGGACGGGGACACCGTCGTCTTCGCGACCGTCCAGGGCCGCCGCAAGGAACGCAACATCCGGCGCGACCCGCGCGTGTCGATCTCGGTCTTCGACCTGGCCGATCCGGAGAACTACGTCGAGATCCGCGGGCGCGCCGAGGTCACCGTCGAGGGTGGCCGCGAGCTGATCGACGAGCTCTCGCGCAAGTACGTCGGCAAGGACTTCCCGCCCGAGCCGGCCGACGTCGTGCGCGTGCTGGTGCGGGTTGTCCCCGAACACATCACAGGGCATTCGGCCTGAGGGTCCGGTTAGGGTGGAAACCATGACGATCAGGGCGGTGTTGTTCGACTTCTCCGGCACGCTCTTCCGGCTCGAGCAGGACGAGTCCTGGCTCACCGCACTGACGAACCACAACGGTGACCCGCTCGACATCGAGGCGCAGGCCGAGCTGATGCGCCGGATGACCGCCCCGGTCGGGCAGGTCGTCGAGCTCGACGCCGAGCACCTGCACGCGTGGCACCACCGGGACCGGGACCCCGAGCTGCACCGGAAGGTGTACCTCGAGGTGCTCAAGAAGTCCGGCGTCCCGCACGCGGACCAGGCGAAGGCGCTGTACGACCGGCTCATCGATCCCAGCCAGTGGACGCCGTACCCGGACACCGAAGCCGCGCTCAAGGCCGCTGCCGAGCGGGGCCTGAAGGTCGGCGTGCTGAGCAACATCGCCTTCGACATCCGGCCCGCCTTCGCCGCCCGCGGGTGGGACGCCTACGTCGACGCCTTCGTGCTGTCCTTCGAGGTCGGCGCGGTCAAACCGGAGCTGGAGATCTTCCGCAAGGCCGTCGAGTCGCTCGGCGTCCCGGCGACCGAGACGCTGATGGTCGGCGACAGCGAGGAAGCCGATGGCGGCGCTCGCGCCCTGGGCTGCGAGTTCGCGCTGGTCGACCCGCTGCCCACGGCCGAGCGGCCGGACGCCCTGCTCACGGCGTTGCGCACCCACGGCGCCGGCTGAGGGCCAGAGATATTCCTCTCGCCCGACCCCGTACCCTTTGAGGGTGGCCCTTCACCTTTTCGACACAGCGACCCGGAGCGTACGGGAGTTCCACCCCGTCCGTAGCGGAACAGCGTCGATCTACGTGTGCGGGGCCACCGTGCAGGGCGTGCCGCACATCGGGCACGTCCGCGGCGTCCTGAACTACGACGTCCTGCGCCGCTGGCTCGTCCACAGTGGACTGGACGTGCTGCTGGTCCGCAACGTCACGGACATCGACGACAAGATCCTGACCAAGGCCGCCGAGAACGAGCGGCCCTGGTGGGAGTGGGGCGCGACGCACGAGCGCGCCTTCGAAACCGCGTACGAGCAGCTGGGCTGCCTGCCGCCGTCGATCAACCCGCGCGCGACCGGGCACGTCACCCAGATGGTCGAGCTGATGGAGCGCCTCATCGAGAGCGGCCACGGCTACGTCGCGGACGGCGACGTCTACTTCTCGGTCAAGTCGTTCGACGACTACGGCAAGCTCTCCGGCCAGGTCCTCGAGGACGTCCAGCAGGGCGAGACGCCGACCCGCGGCAAGCGCGACCCGCGCGACTTCACCATGTGGAAGAGCGCGAAGCCGGGCGAGCCGTCGTGGCCGACGCCGTGGGGGCAGGGCCGGCCGGGCTGGCACCTGGAGTGCTCGGCGATGGCGACGGCGTACCTCGGGCGTGAGTTCGACATCCACGGCGGCGGCATCGACCTGGTCTTCCCGCACCACGAAAACGAGCGCGCCCAGTCGAACGCGGCCGGCGACGCCTTCGCGCGGTTCTGGCTGCACAACGCCTGGGTGACCATGTCGGGCGAGAAGATGTCGAAGTCGCTCGGCAACACCGTGTCGATCCCGGCGATGCTGGACCGCTACCGGGCCCCGGAGCTGCGGTACTACCTGGTCCAGCCGCACTACCGGTCGACGATCGAGTACTCCGACGCGGCGGTCTCCGAGGCCGCGCAGGGCTACCGGCGGATCGAGACGTTCCTGCGCCGCGCCGCCCAGGCGGGCGAAGTGACGATCGGCACGATCCCCGAGGCGTTCGCGAACGCGCTCGACGACGACCTCGCCACCCCGCAGGCGTTCGCCGTGGTCCACACCACGGTCCGGGACGGTAACGCCGCCCTCGACGCGGGCGACACCTCCAAGGCACTCGAATTCGCCGCGGCCGTCCGCGCGATGACCGACGTGCTCGGCCTCGACCCGCTGTCCGCGCGCTGGTCCGAGGCGGGCGGTTCCGACACGCCCACCCAGGAAGCGCTGGCCCGGATCGTCGAAGGGCTGCTGGCCGAGCGCCAGCAGGCCCGGGCCGAGAAGGACTTCGCCCGCGCGGACGCCGCCCGTGACCGCCTTTCGCAGGCGGGCATCGTGGTGGAGGACACCCCCAACGGTCCTCAGTGGACTGTGAAGTCCGACTGAACCGGCTTTCTAGGCAAGGAACTTTCACCATGGCAGGCAATTCGCGGCGCCAGGGCGCGATCCGCAAGACGGGCACCAAGAAGGGTGCCGTCGTCGGCTCGGGCGGTCAGCGCCGCAAGGCCCTCGAAGGCAAGGGGCCGACCCCGAAGGCGGAGGACCGTCCCGGGCACAAGGCCTACCGCCAGGCGAACGCCCAGACCAAGCGCGACCAGGCCCGGCAGCGGAAGGCCGACAAGCCGGAGCTGATCGCCGGGCGCAACCCGGTGGTCGAGGCGCTGCGCGCGGACGTCCCGGGCACGGCGCTGTACGTCGCGCTGAACATCGACATCGACGAGCGCGTCAACGAGGCCGTCCGGCTGGCCGGCGACAAGGGCATCTCCATCCTGGAGATCCCGCGCGAGGAGCTGGACCGCAAGACGAACCGGGCCATGCACCAGGGCCTGGGCCTGCAGGTTCCGCCGTTCGAGTACGCCCACCCGGACGACCTGATGGCGGTGGCCCGCAACTCGGGCCAGACGCCGCTGTTCGTCGCGCTGGACGGCGTCACCGATCCCCGCAACCTGGGCGCGGTGATCCGCTCGGCGGCCGCGTTCGGGGCGCAGGGCGTGCTGCTGCCGGAGCGGCGCAGCGCGGGCATGACCGCGGTGGCGTGGCGCACGAGCGCGGGCACGGCGGCGAAGCTGCCGATCGCGGTGGCGACGAACCTGACGCGCCAGCTCAAGGCGTGGGCGAACGAAGGCCTGATGCTGGTCGGCCTGGACGCCGACGGGTCGGTCGACATCGACGAGCTGGAGCTGGCGGCGGACCCGCTGGTCATCGTGCTGGGCTCGGAGGGCCGCGGACTGTCCCGCCTGGTCCGCGAGACGTGCGACGCCACGGTGTCGATCCCGATGGCGGCGGGCGTCGAGTCGTTGAACGCCTCGGTGGCGGCGGGCGTCCTGCTCGCGGAGGTGGCGCGCCGCCGTCGTGCCGCCGGGCGGGTCTGACCCCGGTCACCCAGCCGGGTTAAGGTCACCGTCGGATAAACCGAGGGGACCCGATGTCGTTCGTTTCGCCGCTCTTCCTGTGGTACTTCATGCCGGCGGTGCTCATCGCCGTGCTGGTGTGCCCGCGGAGCTGGCGGAACGGCATCATCGCGGTGGCGAGCCTGCTGTTCTACACGATCGGTGCGGGCGCGTTCGTGTTCCTGCTGCTCGGCTGCATGGTGGTCAACTTCCTGGTCGGCCCCCTCCTGGCGCCCAGCCCGTGGGACGTCCACGGCGTCCGCCGGCGCCGGATCCTCATCGCGGTGGTGGCGCTGGACGTCGCGGTACTGCTGATCTGGAAGTACGCGGGCTTCGCCACCCAGCAGATCGCGGCGGTGGCCCACTGGTTCGGCGGCAGCGTGCCGGTGGCGAGCCTGGTGGTGCCGATCGGCATCTCGTTCTACACGTTCCACCACATCTCGTACGTGGTCGACATCTACCGCGGGGAGCGCCAGGCCCTGCGCAACCCGGTGGCGTTCACGGCGTACATCGCGATGTTCCCGCAGCTGGTGGCGGGCCCGATCGTGCGGTACCGGGAGATCGCGGACCAGCTGCCCCAGCTGCGCTCCCATCGCCTGGACGACATCGCGGCGGGCTTCCCGAGGTTCGCACTGGGCCTGTGCAAGAAGGCGATCATCGCGGACTCGCTGGGCCCGCTGGTGGACGCGTGTTTCAAGGTCCCCCCGGACCAGATGACGTTCGCAACGGCCTGGCTGGGTGCGATCGGCTACACGCTCCAGCTGTTCTTCGACTTCTCGGGTTATTCCGATATGGCCATCGGCCTGGGCCGCATGCTGGGCTTCCGGTTGCCGGAGAACTTCGCGAGGCCGTATTCCTCGGTGACGATCACGGAGTTCTGGCGCCGCTGGCACATGAGCTTGAGCCGCTGGTTCCGCGACTACGTGTACATCCCCCTGGGCGGCAACCGCCACGGAGCGGCCAAGACGTACCGGAACCTGTGCATCGTGTTCGTGTTGACGGGCTTCTGGCACGGAGCCCAATGGACGTTCCTGGTCTGGGGCTGCTACCACGGAGCGCTCCTGGTGATCGAGCGCCGGTTCGGCCTGGACCTGGACCCGTCAACGCCCTGGAAACGCCACCTGCGCCGAGCGTTGACGATGCTGCTGGTGGTGTTCGGCTGGGTGTTCTTCAGGTCCCCGGACATCGGACACGCGCTGTCGATGATCGGCCACATGCTGATCCCCGACTTCTCCGGCCTGGGGCCCAGTGTGGAGCAGGCGTTCACCAACCAGCGCCTGGTTTTGCTGCTGGCGGCATTGGCGGTGTTCGCCCTCCCGGCCCACCCGGTGACGGGCCCGTTGCTCGAGTCGAGCCGAAGCCGCCCGGCAACGGCGCTGAGAATCGGAGTGATGACGGCGGGCCTGCTGTACGCGGCAATCCTGATCGCGACAGGAACGTTCAGCCCGTTCTTGTACTACCAGTTCTGAGCAAAAGCATCCCCGCCAACCACACCCCCTGCCGAACCGATACGCGGCCGCTGAACAATCCGGCGTTCGGGCGGGAGGGGTGAACCCTGCCGACAATTCGTCCCGAGCCAGCGCCCTCGTCCCCATCGCCTGAGCGAGCCGAAACACTGACCCGAACGGCTTAACCGTGACACCCTGACCGGGTGCTGACCACCCGCTACCTCTTCCTCACCCGCCACGCGGAGGCGGCGCCGGACGGAAGACTGACGGACGCGGGTCGGCGCCAGGCCGTCCTCCTCGGGCGACGCCTCCGGGACGTCCCGGTGACGGCGATCCACCACGGCCCGCTCCTCCGCACCACCGAAACGGCCCACCTCATCGCGAGTCAGCTGCCCAGCGTCCCCGTCCACACCGAGAAGGCGGCAGGCGACTTCGTCCCGTACACGCCGAAGCGCGAGGAGCTCCCCGAGACCTCCGGCGACCTCCTGCTGGCCTTCGCCCGTCAACTCCCGCCCGCCGACGAAGAACTCGCCGCCGAAGCCGAACGCCGGTTCAGCGGGCCCGTTCCCGGGGCCGAGCCGCGGTACGACGTGCTCGTCACGCACAACTTCCTCGTCGGCTGGCTCGTCCGCGCCGCGCAGGACGCCCCGCCGTGGCGGTGGCTCACCCTGACCCACGCCAACGCCGGCCTCACCGTCATCCAGTACTCGCCGGGACGCCCCGCGGCCCTCTTGACCTACAACGACCTGAGCCACCTCCCCGCCGAACTCCGCTGGACCGGCTTTCCGCCCGACTTTTACGTTCCGTAATCGGCGACCACAAGAAGTGACCACCGCGTAAATCGGCTCTCGCCCGAACGGCCCAGCGTGTCAGGATGCGCGGATGAATCCCGCGCCAACGCCGACGTCCGATCGGCTGAGCGACTACCTCGCGGCCGACGCCGTCGTCGATCACGGACACCCGTCGATCCGGGCGTTGGCCGGCACCCTGCGTCCCGTGGACGGCGATCCCGTCGAAGCCGCGAAAACCGCGTTCCTCTTCGTGCGCGACGAGGTCGAACACGTCATCGACGCCGCCGACCCGCGCGTCACCTGGCGGGCCTCGGACGTCCTGCGTGAGCGCGTCGGGATCTGCTACGCGAAGGCCCACCTGCTCGCCGCTTTGCTGCGCGCACAAGGGATTCCGGCCGGGTTTTGCTACCAGGAGCTCTCCGCGCTGCACGGGCTGAATGCCGTTCACCTGCACGGTAAGTGGTCGCGGCTGGACGCGCGGGGCAACCGCACCGGCGCCGGCGGCGAGTTTTCGCTCGACGCGGAAAAACTGGCCTGGCCGGTGGACACCGCCGCCGGCGAACGCGATCACCCGGAGATCCACCCGGCCCCCGCACCGGCCGTGGTGGATTTCCTGATGACCGCCGCACCAGGCCCCGGCTGGTACGAAAACAGCCTGCCCCGCACGCTTTGATCATGGTTTTCCGGCATTTTCGGAAAACCGGCCGATCCGGTAAATTATTGCCGAGAGTGACGTCTGTCCGTCAGTCTTGTCCCCCGAACTTCTTATTTCGCACACCCCGGGACGGGCGTAAAGTGACTCCCCGCGCTCGAACAGACACTTTACGCATACGTCCGTTCGGGTGGTTCGAGGGAGGTGAAGCACGTGGCCGCGGCTGGCGGACGCCTCCGCCGTACCCCACTGCAAGAGATCTTCTGGACCAGGACGAGCCTGCTCCTCACGGTGCTCGTCGTGGTCGCCGGCCTGAGCCTGTGGATCGCCGGCCTGATGGACCCCGGCACCGGGAAGAACCTGGTGACGTCGCTGGGCACCGGCACCCTGATCTCCGCGATCGTCGGGTTCGGCCAGACCCTGATCACCGCGAGCGCGTCGCAGAAGGCGCTCGTGACCCCGGTGATCGAGGAGAGCCGGCGCGCGTTGGAGGACCTGAGCGCCGAGTACCGCGCGCTGAACAAGGAGTTCTTCCCGACCGACGTCTTCGAGGCGACGACCGATCCCGACCCCGCGTTCAACCGCGCGCTGATGGCCGACCTCGACGCGACCCGGCAGTACTTCTTCCGCGGGTTCTCCGGTCGCCACGCGGCCGCCCGGCTGCTGCTTTCCCGCACCGAGCGGGAACTGCGGGCGGTCATCGCCGATCCGCGCGACGCGAGTTCGATCAGCGGGCGCGCCCGCTACCTGCTGCGCCGTGAGGCGGCCGACGTCGACTCCGAGCAGATCCAGAGCCGGCTCGACGAAGAGATCAAGATCGGGCTCGTCGGCCTCTTCCTGGCGCGCAGCCGCTGCGCGTCGGTCGACATCACCGTGGTCGCCGACCCGCCGCTGGACCGGCTCGAGATGTTCGACGACAGCGTGTGGGTGTCGCTCTACAGCGACGTCCGCGGCGCCACGAAGCTGTACCCGCGGTCCCTGCGATTCACCGAAGGTTCCTTCCTCTACAACATGGAACGCGCCGAATTCGTGCGCGTCTCGCAGTCCCGGACCGGCCGCCACTTCCGCATCACGTCCGCGACGACGCGGACGGATTTCCTCGCGCTGTTCGAGAAGATCACCGGATCCCCGTTGTCCGAGGAGCAGTTCCGCGAGCTGGAGGGCAAGTTCCACGCCTTCCGCGCGGAGTTCTCCGCAGTCGCCGAGCTAGGGAGCTGACCTTGCTCACCCGCCTGTCCCCCCTGTCCGAACTGGCCACGCGCCTGCGCACGGCCGGATTCCCGCTCGCCGCGGACTGGCGCGCGGTCGACGGCTGGTTCCGGCCGTGGGCCGCCCAGTCCGGCCTGCGGGACGAACTGCGCACGCAGCTGCGCGCTTTGTCCGCCGCGCAGGCCACCAAGGTCCTGCGCTCGTCCCGCGAAACGACCACCCACTTCGCCTGGTGCCTGCTCGATTCGCCGTCCGACCCGTTTTCCTTCTGGCTGCACGAATACAAGGCGCAGCAGGACTGGCGGGAGGGGTACGCCGATTCCGTGCACAACCACCGGTACCACTTCTGCACCACGATCCTCCGTGGTGACTACCTGCACGAGCGGTACGAGACGACGATCGACGCCGGCACCGGGCTGATCGCGTCCGCGCGGTTGCGGCGCCGGACGCTCTGCGCGGCCGGCGCGTGCGCCACCATGCTGGCCGACGAATTCCACCGGATCCCCGAAGCGGCCACCGGAACGATGACTTTCCTCGTTAAATCACGCCCGGTGAGCAGTTTCAGCTTGTCTTTCGATCCGGCCAGCGGAATCGGTCATCGTCACGTTCCGGTCGAGGTCCGATTGGGGGAATTGGCCGACCGCATCTAGCTACACACCGGCGTCAGCGGCGCTTACCATTACTCCACCCGTCTGAACACCACGGCCGGGATGGGAGAGGTGTATGCGCACGCAGGAAAGCACGATCGACCACGTGATCGTCGACGCCGTCGAGAACCGGGTGCACCGGCTCTGCCGGCAGTACGCCGACCGGCTGCAGTTCCACGGCTGGCACCACGTCAGTTTCGTCCGCGCGAAGGCGGCCGGTTTCGCCCGGCACAACGGCGCCGACGAGGCGGTGGTGCAGGTCGCCGCGCTGGTGCACGACGTCAACTACCTGGTGCTCCGGAACTCACCGGCCGCGGCGGGCCGCAGCCTGCGGCTGGAAATCCTCGCCGAATGCGGTGTCCCGCCGCGGATCGCGCGGTGGATCGACGAGATCGTCGACGAAGCCGAAATGGCCACCCGCGGCCGGGACATTTCGCTGGAAGCGCAGGCCCTGAGCGACGCGGACACGTTGTTCAAGGCGTTGCCGGTGACGCCGGTGGTGCTGGCGCACCGGTATTTGCGCGAAAACGGCCTGAGCCTGCGCGAGCTGGCCGACAAGATCGTCGGCGAACAGTGCGACGTCCATGACGAGGGCTATTACTTCTACAACCCGGAGGCGGCGGCGACGTACTCCCACTGGGCGACGGCCAACCTGCAGCTGTGGCAGTGCATCAAGGAGGCGGTCGACGACCCGACGGTGGCGGAGCTGCTGGACGCGGTGGCGTCCTAGCCCTGCCCGTAGCCCCGCAGCCGTTCGACGACGTTCGCCACCTCGGGCGGCGGCAGCAGGCTGGGCCGGCCGGCGCTCTGGGCGAGCAGCCACACGCGGCAGGCCCATTCGAGCTGCTGGGCCCGGTGGTAGGCGGCTTCGAGGCCGTCGCCGTAGGTGAGAGTGCCGTGGTTGGCCATGAGGCAGCCCCGGCGTCCTTCGAGCGCCTCCAGCACGGCGGCCGCGAGCTCCGGCGTGCCGTAGGTGGCGTAGCGCGCAACGCGCACCGAGGGCCCGACGGTGGCGACGATGTAGTGGATCGGAGGAACCTCGCGCACCAGGGTGGAGACGGCGGTGGCGTGCGGCGAGTGCGTGTGCACGACGGCGGTCACGGGCTCACCGTCGGGATCGCGGACGTCCCAGTAAACGGACAGGTGCATGGGGAGTTCGCTGGTCGGCTTGAGCGCCCCGTCGACGACCTGCCCGCCGAGGTCGACGACGGGGATGTCGGCGGGGGTGAGGCTCGCGTAGGGAACCCCGGTGGGCGTGACGGCGACGAGATCACCGCCCCGCACGGAGACGTTCCCGGAGGTGCCGACGACCAGGCCGTCACCGACCATCCGGCGCGCATAGGCGCACACGGCGGCCCGCTCGGTCTCGAGGATCATGCGCAGGGTCCTGTCTCGTGGGTGATCGGCATCTGCAGACTGCCAGTCACCCCCGAGTGTCGGCCACCTCCCCGGCCGGGGGATTCACGCGCTGTGCCGGGTGGGCTGGGCTCCCGTGATCCGTGGGCAACCCAGCCCGGTGTGGGCGACTAAGCCTTGGCCGGAGCCGCGGGAGAAGCGGGAGAAGCCTTCGGCGCCGGAGCCGGCTTCCGGTCCCCGTTCGCAGCCGGAGCCGGAGCTGCAGCCGGCTTCTCGGCCGAGGCAGCGTCCTCCGGCGGTGCCAGCAAGCGCATGGCTTCCTTCACTGCCTCATCCGTCGCCGCGATTCGGTCGGCCACCTTGGCCCTCAGGTCCAGGGCCAGCTTCCGGTTCTGGTCCGCCGAAGCCTGCGACGCCTGCGCCGAAGCCAGGGCCGCCTCCGTCTCCTGCTTCTTCCGCGCGAACTCCTCCTCGAAGGCCTTCTTCCGCGCGGCCAGCTCCTCCGCCGCCTTCCGGTCCGCTTCCTCGCGCAGCGCCGCCGCCGCCTCCTCGGCTGCCGCGTCCGCTTCCTTGCGTGCCCTCTCGGCCGCCGCCGCCTGCTCTACCCTCTTCGCCCCGGCCGCCGCGTTCAGCTTCTCGATCTCGCCCTTGGCCTGCGACAGCAGGCGCGCGCGCTCTTCCTCCGCGTCCTTCGCCAGCTTGTCGGCCGTGCGGCGGGTCTCGTGCGCGTACTTGTCCGCCTGGTCGCGGGTCGAAGCCGCGTCCGCCTCCGCCGCCGAACGGAGGTCCGCGATCTCCTCCTCGGCGAGCTGCATCATCATGCGGACGCGCTCGGCCATGGCTCCCGCGCCGGACGGGCTCGAGCTCATCCTGGCCAGGGCGGCCTTCGTCTCGGCCAGCTCCTTCTGCGCGTACGCGAGGGCCTTCGTCAGATCCGCGGACGTCGCGACGGCGTCGTCGCGGTTGCGGGATGTCTCGCGAAGCTCCTTGGTCAGCTCGGCGAGACGCTCGTCTACCTGACGCTGGTTGTACCCGCGGACACCCACGGCGAACTGGGCGGTCTTCGGGGCGGACTGGGGCTTCTCAGGCGCGACCATCGGGCCACCTTAATGAGCCGGGGACCTTCGATGCGTACCGCCAAAAGGATGCATCACGATTTCGGTAACCCGTCGTGACGCATGGCATTCCACCCGGCCTGGCACCGAGCCGCTAACGTGCGCGCGTGGACTTCGGCACGCACTGGCAGGTGTACGTCACCATGCCGGTCATCGCGGCGCTGATCGGCTACGTCACCAAGCGCGTCGCCATCGAGATGATGTTCCGGCCGCTCGAGTTCGTGGGCGTCAAGCCGTTCCTCGGCTGGCAGGGCGTGCTGCCCGCGAACGCCGAGCGGATGGCGGCCACCGCCACCGAGATGCTGACGACCACCCTCGTCGACCCGAAGGAGATCTTCGCCCGGCTCGACCCGGCCGAGGTGGCGAAGGAGATCGAGCAGCCGCTGCTCCGGGTCGTCGAGGACGTCACCCGCGAGGTGATGGAGACCTACCAGCCGCGGCTGTGGGAGGTCCTGCCGAACAGCGCGCAGCAGCTGCTGCTCAAGCGCGTCCAGGCCGAGGCGCCGAAGGCGATCACGAAGATCATGCGGGAGATCGCCGGCAACATCGAGGACGTCCTCGACCTCAAGCACATGGTCGTGACGAACCTGGTCCGCGACAAGGCGCTGCTGAACCGGCTGATCCGGGACATCTCCCGGCCCGAAATGCGGTTCATCGCCCGTTCGGGGCTCGCGTTCGGGTTCGCCCTCGGCTGCGTCCAGCTCGTCGTGTGGGCGCTGACGAAGTCGCCGATCGTGCTGCCGCTGTTCGGCCTCGGCATCGGCTGGCTCACCGACTGGCTGGCCCTGAAGATGATCTTCCTGCCGCGCGAGCCGAAGCGGTTCTTCGGCCTCTACACCTGGCAGGGCGTCTTCCAGAAGCGGCGCGACCAGGTGGCCGCCGACTACGGCGACATGATCGCGCGCGAGATCATCACCATCCCGAACCTCCTGGAAGCGGTGCTGCGCGGCCCGAAGTCCGACAAGCTGTTCGCGCTGATCACCCGCGAGGTGCAGAAGACGATCGACGCGCAGGCGAGCGTCGTCAAGCCGTTCGTCGCCATGGCCGTCGGCACGAAACGGTTCCAGGAGATGAAGCAGACGGCGGCGGCGAAGGCCGCGGAGCGCGTCCCGGAGACGATCCGGCACGCCGAGGACTACGCGGTCAACGCCCTCGACGTGCGCAACACGATCGTCGACCGGATGAAGCGGCTGAGCGCGCTCGAGTTCGAGCAGCTGCTGCGGCCGGCCTTCCGGCAGGACGAGTGGAAGCTGATCGCCGTCGGCGCGGTGATCGGCGGGCTCGTCGGGGAACTGCAGGTGCTCGCCCTGCTCGGGTAGCCGGTACGGTTTCGATCTCGGGATCGCGAGGAGGCCGGAATGGACGCTGTCCTGCACGACCTCGCCCTGCACTGGCCGCTTTACGCGGCGATGCCGTTCGTGGCCGCGCTGATCGGGTACGTCACCAAGCGCGTGGCCATCGAGATGATGTTCCGGCCCCTCGACTTCGTCGGGCTCCCGCCGCTGCTCGGCTGGCAGGGCGTCGTCCCGAAACACGGCGGGCGGATGGCCGCGGTCGCGACCGAGCTGCTCACGGCGAACCTGCTCGACCTCCGGGAGGTGCTCGAGCGGATCGACCCCGTCATCATCACCAGCGAGCTCGAGCAGCCGCTGCTGCGCGCGGTCGACCACACCGCGCGCGAGGTGCTGGCCGACCACCACCCGCGGCTGTGGGAGGTCCTGCCGACGCTGGCGCAGGAAATGCTGATCAAGCAGGTCCAGGCGTCGGCACCGCGGCTGGTCCGGGAGTTCCTCGACGACGTCCGCGAGAACCTCGACGAGGTCCTCGACGTCCAGCACATGACGGTCCAGCGGCTGACCCGGGACCGCGCGCTGCTGGTCCGGCTGATCCGCGAGACGTCCCGCCCGGAGATGGCGTTCATCGCCCGGATGGGGATCTACTTCGGGTTCGGGCTCGGCTTGGTCCAGACGATCGTGTGGGCGTTCACCCGCGAGCCGTGGGTGCTGCCGGTCTTCGGCGGCGTCATCGGGCTGTGCACGGACTGGCTGGCCATCAAGCTGATCTTCGTGCCCCGCGAGCCGGTGCGGGTGGGCCGGGTGATCTTCCAGGGCAAGTTCCAGCGCCGCCGCGCCGAGGTCGCGCGGCAGTACGGCGAGCTGATCGCGAAGGAGGTCCTCACGGTCCAGAACCTGCTGGACGCGATCCTGCGCGGCCCCCGCGCCGACCGCCTGGCCGCCCGGGTGGAGCACCTGGTGTCGGAAACGGTCGACGCGCAGATGCCCCTGGCCTGGACCGTCGGCGGCACCCGGCTGAAGGAGATGAAGCAGGCGGCGGCGCGGAAGGCCCTGGAGCAGCTGCCGGACACGGCCCGCTACGCCGAGGGGTACCTCACCGAGGCGATGGACGTCGCGAAGGTGATCGAGCAGCGGATGCTGGCGTTGACGCCGCTGGAGTTCGAGGGGTTGCTACGGCCGGCGTTCCGCCAGGACGAGTGGAAGCTGATCGCCGTCGGCGGGGTGATCGGGTTCGTGGTCGGCGAGCTGCAGGTCCTGCTGATGCTGGGCTGACAAGCGCCCCAATGTGGCGTTGGGTGCGTCCAGCGCACCCAATGTGGCGGGGGGGGGGGGGGGGGGGCCGAAATCGGCAGT
>NZ_JBSGBK010000072.1:0-44349 GCF_053601215.1 Amycolatopsis sp. NPDC004772 | reverse complement strand
TCATCCCCCACCGAAGTGGGTTCAGCGTTCGACTTGCATGTGTTAAGCACGCCGCCAGCGTTCGTCCTGAGCCAGGATCAAACTCTCCAACAATGAACAGTTCAATCGAGGCATTTTACTGCTCTCAAAGGAAACCCCGACGAGGGGGTTTCAATATAAGCTCTACTGGCTTAGTTCACTAGCACACTGTTGAGTTCTCAAGCAACACACCCCGAACAACACCGTACCGAAGAGGCCCAGCGTCACCCGAAGCGGGTTATTCCTAGCAGTTTTTGGTGGGACACCCACTCAATCGCGATCCGCGAGAGCTTGGTTCGTGTCCCTGTCGCTCGGTTTCCCTGGCGACGAAGAGAAGATTACACGCCCGAAAACGGCCCGGAACAGGGGGGTCGGTTAACAAGATCAGCGCAGGTCAGACCCCATGACGAAGCCCGTCTACAGCTCAGTCTGCCCCGAACCGGCCGCGAGCGCCACCGAAAGAACATTGCTCCGAGTACATTGCACCGTATTGCTCCGCGTCAAAGCTCCGCCTAGCGTCGGCGGCATGACACTCGCGTACGACGACCTCGGACCCCGCGACGGACAGCCCGTCTTGCTGGTCCACGGCCACCCCTTCGACCGCTCGATGTGGCGTCCCCAGGTCGCGCGCCTCACCGGCAGCGGCTTCCGCGTCGTGACGCCCGACCTCCGCGGGTACGGACAGTCGAAGAGCCAGAACACCAAGACCGGCCTCGACGTCTTCGCGAGCGACCTCGTCGAGCTGGCGGACCGCCTGCACCTGGAGCGGTTCGTCCTCGGCGGCCTCTCCATGGGCGGCCAGATCGTCATGCAACTGGTCGCCGACCACTCCGGCCGCGTCGCGGCTGTCGTGCTCGCCGACACCTTCGCGGGCCTGGACACACCTCAGGCCAAGCAGGCCCGTTACGACACCGCCGACCGGATCACCGAGGAAGGCATGGAGAGCTACGCCGAGGAGCTCCTCCCCAAGATGATCTCGAAACAGACCCGCGAGACCCGGCCCGACGTCGAAGCGCACGTCCGCAAGATGATGCGTAACGCTCCGAAGGATGGCGCAGCGGCCGCGCTCAGGGGACGCGCCGGACGCCCCGACTACACCGACGGCCTCGAAAACATCAGCGTCCCGACCCTGGTGGTCGTCGGCAGTGAGGACGAGTTCACCCCGGTCGCCGACGCCGAGCTGATCCACCGGAAGGTCCGGGGTTCCACCCTGGTGGTGATCGAGGGCGCGGGCCACCTGCCCAACCTGGAGCGCGAAACCGAGTTCGACGAGGCACTCAGCACGTTCCTGACCAGTAGCTGCGATCGGTAGCGCCGGCCTGACCGGAATAAGGTTCACCCCATGACCCAGCAGACCGTGTTCGTGACCGGCGCGAGCGCCGGCTTCGGTGACGCCATCGCGCGCCGGTTCGTCGCCGAGGGCGCCCGCGTGATCGCCGTCGCCCGCAGTGCGGACAAGCTCCGGAAGCTGGCCGCCGAGCTCGGCGACGCCGTCCTCCCGGTGGTCCTCGACGTCAGCGACCCCGAAGCGGTCAAGACCGTTGTCGACGGTCTTGCCGAAAATTGGCGAGAGGTCGACGTCCTGGTCAACAACGCCGGCCTGGCGAAGGGGCTCGAGCCGGCGCACAAGGCCGACCTGCGGGACTGGGACGAGATGATCGCGACCAACGTCCGCGGCCTCGCGCACGTCACGCGCGCGCTGCTGCCGGGCATGGTCGAGCGCGGCCGCGGCCACGTGATCAACATCGGCTCGATCGCCGGCACCTATCCCTACCCCGGCGGCAACGTCTACGGCGCGACCAAGGCGTTCGTCCACCAGTTCAGCCTCAACCTGCGCAGCGACCTGCACGGCACCGGCGTGCGCGTCACCAACGTCGAGCCCGGCATGGTCGGCGGCACGGACTTCTCGAAGGTCCGCTTCGACGGCGACCAGGCCAAGGCGGACAAGGTCTACGAAGGCACGACACCGCTCACGGCGGACGACGTCGCCGAGTCGGTGTACTGGGCCGCGTCCCAGCCGAAGCACGTGAACATCAACGTCATCGAGCTGATGCCGGTCGTGCAGAGTTTTTCCCCGTTGCAGATCTTCCGCGACAACTCTTGACCGCCGCGCCGGGACAGGCAGCCGGCAACAGCGGCCACGCGACGGCGCTGCTCGACAACGCGAAGCTCGGCAGCAGCTACGCCGACGTCGCCTGACCCAGGCCGAACAGGCCGGCCAGCGCCTGCTGACCCGGGTCCAGCTCGGTCAGCAGGCGCTTGGTCCGCGGCCGGCCGCCGGTCGACGGGTACCGCAGCACCAGCTCGCCGATGCCGGCCAGCTGGTCGAGCAGCTCGCGCACCGACAGGTTCATCCCCGCCCGGTCCGCCTCGCGCCGCATCAGGTGCGTCACGGTCGCGGCGAGCACCGAGACGAGGCCGTGCGCGGCGATCCGCTGCCGCGTCCACTCCCAGCGCGGGGTCGGGCCGGTGACGGCGGGGCCGGTGAGCCAGCGGAACGTCGATTCGAGGTGGGTGCGGGCCCGGTAGGCCGTCACGACCTCGGCGACCGGCCAGTCCCGGTCGGTGACCAGCACCTGCTTGCCGAAGAACTCCTCGTCGAGCCGCGCCACCGCGGCGGTGTCGATCCGCCGTTCGAGCCGGATCTCGCCGGGCCGGTTCCCGCTCAGGACGGCGGTGAGCACGCGCTCGACGCGCCGTCCCCGCGTCACTCGGCCGATCTCGGCGTGCACCTGGGCGCGGTCGCCGCGGTGGGTGCCCGCGGCCAGCGCCTCGGCCAGGCCGTCCAGCTCCCGGGTCGCGGTGGCCAGCTCGTCGGCGAACGCGCGGGACTGCGCCGCGTGCAGCGTCGCCGAATGCGTGAGGATCACCCGTCGCCGGACGCCGTCGACGACCGCGTGGGTGTCCAGCGCGGTGAGGCCGGCGAACCGTTCGGGGTCGACGCGCTTGCGCGCGGACGCCGGCTGGGTCAGCAGCTCGGGGTGGTCGGTCAACGGCAACGACCCGACGAAGCCGCTTCGCGAGCCGAGGTCCAGCTGCGCCGCCTGGCCCGCGTGGAAGACGAGCGTCGCCGGGCTGTGTTCTCGAGTGCGGCGGAGTTCCCCCATCAGCGAGGCGAACGTCGGCGCGGTGCCGTCGTCACGCCGGTAGAGCCGCGATTCGAGCGGGATCGCACCGTCGCGGGTCACCCGCAGGCCCGCTCCGGCGAGCACGCCCTGGCAGGCGGACGGCAGCGTGCAGTCGGCTGGGGCGAACGCGGCGAACTGCGGGACGTCGACGGCGAGCGCGGCGTGGTCGTCGAGCATGTCCAGGACTGCGGTGGCGACGGTGTCCTCGATTCCCGCGATGCGCTCGGGGGTGAGACGTTCGAGGGCCCGCCACAGCCCGTCGACCGTCGCCATCCGGGGGCGAACGAGGTCCACGGCCGCCCCGGAAGCCCACCACTCGCCGATCGGCGTTGCGGGAGCGGTCGCGCGGTGCAGGACAGCGATGGCCAGGGTCAGCCCCAGGCCCGGCTTCGAGCGGACGACGTCGTCGACACGGCGGACGAAATCCAGGCGCGAAAGCGTCGCCCAGACCGCGGCGACGTCGCCGTACGTCCGGTACGACGCCGAAGCGGGTTCGCCGCCCGGGACGGCGCGGGCGATCTCGTCGGCGGTACCGAGGTAACGCTGGGTCACCACCCGCGGCTTGCCGTCGACCCGGGCGGACTCCGCCAGGTAGTAGTACGTCCGTCCGCCGATCTTCTTCCCGACCACCGATGCCACCCTTTAGGTAATACACGCCGGCGTGCTGATCGACAACTACGCGGACCCGTTGACCTGCGGCGACGACCACGCGAACCGATCGGGTGAGCCGGGTGCGGAACACACCCTGGCTGGTCGCGCGAGGGCGGTCCTAGCGTTGGCGGAATGGGACCCGAACCCGACGCCACCGCCCCGACCGCCTCCGCGATGCGCCGCGCGCTCGCCCGGGCGCGCGACGGGAAGACACTCGACGTAGCCGAAGCGAGCGTCCTGCTGCACGCCCGCGGTGACGACCTCACCCAGCTGTCCGAGTACGCCTCGCGCATCCGCGACGCGGGCCTGGCCGAGGCCGGCCGCGCCGGCGTCATCACCTACAGCCGCAAGGTGTTCATCCCGCTGACGCGCCTGTGCCGGGACCGCTGCGGTTACTGCACCTTCGTCACCGTGCCCGGCCGGCTCGAATCGCCGTTCCTCTCGCCCGACGAGGTGCTCGACATCGCCCGCAAGGGTGCGGAGATGGGCTGCAAGGAAGCCCTGTTCACGCTCGGCGACCGGCCCGAGGACCGCTGGAAGGCCGCCCGCGAGTGGCTGGACGCCCACGGCTACGACGACACGCTCTCGTATGTCCGCGCGATGGCGATCCGGGTGCTGGAGGAGACCGGCCTGCTGCCGCACCTCAACCCGGGCGTGCTGACCTGGCAGGACTTCCAGCGGCTCAAGCCGGTCGCGCCGTCGATGGGCATGATGCTGGAGACCACCGCGACCCGGCTGTGGAGCGAAAAGGGTGGCCCGCACTACGGCTCGCCGGACAAGGATCCCGCCGTCCGGCTGAGGGTGCTCGAAGACGCCGGCCGCAGCAGTGTCCCGTTCACCACCGGCGTCCTCATCGGCATCGGCGAGACGTTCGAGGAGCGCGCGGACGCGCTGTTCGAGATCCGCAAGGTCGCCAGGACCTACGGCGGCATCCAGGAAGTCATCGTGCAGAACTTCCGGGCCAAGCCGGACACGAAGATGCGCGCGACGCCGGACGCCGACCTCGAGGAGCTCGCCGCGAACATCGCCGTCGCGCGGCTGGTGCTCGGCCCGAAGATGCGCATCCAGGCGCCGCCGAACCTGATCGGCAACCAGTACGACCTGATGATCCGCGCCGGCATCGACGACTGGGGCGGCGTCTCGCCGCTGACCCCGGACCACGTCAACCCGGAACGGGCGTGGCCGCAAATCGACGAGCTGGCGCGGCGCACCGAGAAGGCCGGCTTCGAGCTGAAGGAACGGCTCACCATCTACCCGGAGTACGTCAAGGCCGGCGAGCCGTGGCTGGACCCGCGGATCACGCGGCACGTCGCCGCGCTCGTCGACTACGACACCGGCATGGCCGGCGAAGGCGCGATGCCGGTCGGCCTCCCGTGGCAGGAGCCGGACGGCGGCTGGCAGGAGTCCGGCCGCACCGACCTGCACACCGAGATCGACACCAGCGGCCGCACCGAAGACCGCCGCAGCGACTTCGACTCGGTGTACGGGGACTGGAAGGAGATCGGCGACCGGATCAAGACCGGACCGGCCAAGTTCGACACGGACATCCTGGAAGCCTTGCGCGGCGCGGAAAAGGACCCGGCCGGGCTCTCCGACGACGCCGCGCTCGCCCTCCTGCACGCCGACGGCAAGGAGCTGGACGCGTTCACCCGGATCGCCGACGACCTGCGGCGCGAGACGGTCGGGGACGACGTCACCTTCGTCGTCACGCGGAACATCAACTTCACGAACGTCTGCTACACGGGTTGCCGTTTTTGTGCTTTCGCGCAGCGTCGCACCGACGCCGACGCGTACACGCTCTCGCTGGAGCAGGTGGGCGACCGCGTCGACGAGGCGTGGGCCGCGGGCGCGACCGAGATCTGCATGCAGGGCGGCATCCACCCGGACCTGCCGGGCACCGCGTACTTCGACCTCGCGGCCGAGGTCAAGCGCCGTCAGCCGGAGATCCACCTGCACTCCTACAGCCCGATGGAGGTCGTGAACGGCGCTTCGCGCACCAACCTCTCGCTGAAGGACTGGCTCATCAAGGCCAAGGAGTCCGGCGTGGACTCGCTGCCGGGAACGGCGGCGGAGATCCTGGACGACGACGTCCGCTGGGTGCTCACCAAGGGCAAGCTGCCGACGTCGGAGTGGATCAAGGTCGTCACGACCGCGCACGAGGTCGGGCTGCCGACGACGTCCACGATGATGTACGGCCACGTCGACACGCCCGCGCACTGGGTCGCGCACCTGAAGCTGCTCGCCCGGCTGCAGCGCGAAGGCCTGGAGAAGCACGGGCGGCGCGGGTTCACCGAGTTCGTCCTGCTGCCGTTCATCCACCAGAGCGCGCCGATCTACCTGGCCGGCCTCGCCCGCCCGGGCACGACGCTGCGCGAGAACCGCGCGGTGCACGCGCTGGCCCGGCTGCTGCTGCACGGCATGATCGACAACATCCAGAGCTCCTGGGTGAAGCTCGGCGAAGAGGGCAGCCGCGCGGTGCTGCAGGGCGGCGTCAACGACATCGGCGGCACGCTGATGGAGGAGACGATCAGCCGGATGGCCGGCGCGTCGCACGGGTCGTACAAGACGATCAGCGACATGCGCGCGATGGTCGAGCCGCTCGGCCGCCCGCTGGTCCAGCGGACGACGGGCTACGGACGGCCGTCGCCGGAGCGGATCGCCGCCGCGGAGGCGTCGGACGGTGTTGCGACCGCCGTGCGCAAGCCGCTGCTTCCCCTGCTGACGCCGTGAGGTGGTGGCGGGCGCCTTCCGGGGCGCCCGCTACCCTTCCGGCGCATGGGGGTTTCCCGCTTCGCACCACTTCTGTTCGTAGCGCTTCTCGCGGGTTGTGACAGCCAGCCACCCGCGCCGCCGGTACCCACGCCGACGCCGAGCCCGACGTACGGACCGCCGCCGTCGACCGGACTGTCGCTTTCGGTCGGTCAGGTGGAAGCGGGCCTCGGGCACCGCGCCAGTGTCCTCACACTGACCAACCGGGACACCGTGCCGCGCAAGGTCACCGGCTACCCGGACCTGAAGGTCCTCGCGGGCGACGGCACCGCGCTCGACGTCCGGGTGCTGCACGAGACGTCCTACTTCGCCGCCGATCCGGGGCCGCAGGACCTGACTCTCCAGCCGGGTGAGAAGGCGCTTTCGGTGCTCGCCTGGTCGGCGACCGTCACCAGCGGCGACCAGCACACCGGTGCCGCGATCGCGGTGGTCCCGATCCCCGGGGAGCCCGAGCAGAAGCAGCCCCTGGAGACGGACCTCGGCACCACCGACACCGTCAAGCTCAGCGCGTGGGCCACCGAAATCGGCAACTGACCACTTTGTGTCACCGCTCACAAACCGACGGTTGGCCGGCGGGCTTCTGTGCTACCTCTGTTCCTTCACCCGCCGGAAGGGACCTCGACGATGAGCACCTCCGTAGCGCCACTGGAAATGGTCGACACCGACCGCTACCCGCTCACCGAACCGGACAGTCCTGCCTGGCGCGAGGTCGTCGGCCGCACCCGCGCGGAGCTGGCCGACGCCGGCTGCAGCGTGCTCCCCGACTTCATCCGTGCCGAGCTGCACGACGTACTGCGCGCGGAGTGCGCCGCGCTCGAACCGCACGCGTACACCAAGATCGAAAAGGTCAACGCCTACAACACCGCGATCGACGAGCCGCTGCCCGAAGACCACCCCGGCCGGACGATCATGGAACGCGGCAACGCCTTCGTCGCGCGTGACCGCATCCCGGCCTCGGCGATCATCAACCGGCTCTACACCAGCCCGGTGTTCCGCCGGTTCGTCGCGGACTGCTTCGGGCGGCCGGAGCTGCACGAACTCGCCGACCCGCTGTCGGGGCTGACGCTCAACGTGATCGCGCCCGGCCGCGCGCACCCGTGGCACTTCGACACGAACACCCACACCGTCAGCATGCTGACGCAGGCCGCGGGCGCCGGCGGGATCTTCGAGTACTGCCCGAACATCCGGTCCGCCGCGGACGAGAACTTCGCCGCCGTGCGCTCGGTGCTCGCCGGCGACACCCGGCTGGTCCGGCGCCTGGACCTGCGGCCCGGTGATCTCCAGCTGTTCAAAGGTCGCTTCGCGTTGCACCGGGTCAGTACCGTGGAGGGCGCGATCGCGCGGCACTCCGCGATCTTCGCCTTCAGTGAGCGTCCCGGTGTGATCGGCAGCGCGGAGCGGACGCGGCAGCTGTTCGGCCGCGTCCTGCCCGCCCACCTCGCGGAGCGGACCGCCCGCGGCGACGAACTGCTCGACTAGGAGCCTGGCCCGTGCCTTTCGACTCGACCGGCAAGATCTCGTTCGACCACATCTACACCGCGGCCGACCCGCGTCCGTTCTTCGGCACGCTGAAGCGCGTCGGCTACGGCATCCCACAGCTGGCGAAGCCGTACTTCGCGCGGTTGTTCGCCGAACACCCCGCCGAGCAGCCGACCGTGCTCGACGTCGGCTGCTCGTACGGTGTCAACGCGGCCTTGCAGCGCTGCGAAGCGACCATGGACGACCTCTACGCCCACTACACGGACCCGGCCGTGCGCGCGCTGGACCACGCGGCGCTGGTCGAGGCGGACCGGAAGCGCGTACGCACCGGCAACCCGCGGTTCTACGGCCTGGACAGCTCGGCCCCGGCGCTCGAATACGCGCTTTCCGCCGGCTTCCTGGACGAGGCGCTCCACGCGGACCTCGAACGCGACGACCCGGACAGCACGCAGCAGAAGCTCCTGGACGACGTCGACCTCGTCATCTCCACCGGCTGCGTCGGGTACGTCACCGAGAAGACCCTCACCCGCGTCGCGCGCGGCGCGCGGCCGTGGATGGCGCACTTCGTGCTGCGGATGTTCTCCTATGAGCCGATCGCCGAGAGCCTCGCCGAGCTGGGGTACGAGACCACGAGCGTCGACGGCGTCTTCCGGCAGCGGCAGTTCGCCTCCGCCGAGGAGCAGGAACAGATCCTGGACACCCTGAGCGCGGCCGGCGTCGACCCCACCGGACTGGAGTCCGACGGGTGGCTCTACGCCCGGCTGTATGTTTCCCGTCCTGCAGGCTTGGCCGAACTCGAACTCCCCGACCCAGAAGGATGACCGTGAGCAGTCCGGAATGGTCCACCCGCACCTTCGGCAACGAGGACCGGCTCCCCCGCGTCCCGCTCCCCACGCTGGAGGACAGCTGCCGCCGCTTCCTCGAGTGGTGTGCCCCGCTGCTGACGCCGGACGAGCTGGCGGAGACCGAAGCAGCGGTCGCGGAGTTCCAGGCGGGTCCCGGCCCGGAGCTGCACGCCCGGCTCGAGGAGTACGACCGCTCGCCCGGCGTGCGCAGCTGGCTCGACACGTTCTGGCCGTACCGCTACCTCGGCCGCCGCGACCGGATCGCGCTCAACGCGAACTTCTTCTTCCTGTTCCAGGACTCCCCGCTCGGCCAGGTGGAACGCGCGGCCGAGCTGGCCGCGTCCGCCGTGGACTACAAGCTGCGGCTCGACGACGAGTTGGTGCCGCCGGTACTGCTGCGCGGCACGCCGCAGTCGATGGTGCAGCACAAGTTCCTGTTTTCGGCGACGCGCATCCCGGGCGAAGTACTCGACACCGCGCGCACCCGGTACCCGTCCGGCGAGCGGCACATCGTCGTGTTCTCGAAGGGCACGCCGTTCCGGATGGACGTCATCGCCGAAGACGGCCGCCCGCACTCGCCCGCCCAGATCGCCGACGGGCTGCACGCGATCCTCAAGGACGACCACCGCGCCGACGTCCCGGCCGGTCACTTCACCACGAAGGCCCGCGCCGAGTGGGCGGCTTCGCGGGCCGCGCTGTTCGAAGCCGGCAACGCCGACGCGCTCGAGACCATCGAAACCGCGTTGTTCTGCTTGTGCCTGGACGACTTCACGCCGTCGAACGCGCTGGAGGCCGGCGACCGGCTGCTGTACGGCGACAACCGCTGGTACGACAAGGCCGTGTCGCTGATCGTGTTCGAAGACGGCACCGCGGGCATCAACGTCGAGCACTGCGAACTCGACGGCACCACGATCCTCGGCTTCACCGATGCCATCCTGAGCGGCCCGCGCGCGGAACGCGAACCGGCTGACGGGGTCCCCGGCTACGAAGTCGTCGAGTTCAAGCTGACCGGCGAACTCCGCGAAGACGCGCGCGCCGCTGGAGCCGCCTACCAGGCGTACGGGGAGGCCACCGCGACGCAGATGGTGTCGTTCGACTTCGGCGCCAACCGGGCGAAGGAACTCGGGATGTCCCCGGACGCCTTCGCGCAGATGTCGTACCAGCTGGCCCACCGCCGGGCGAAGGGCCTGACCGGCGCGACGTACGAATCGATCGCCACCCGGCAGTTCCAGAACGGCCGGACCGAGGCCATGCGCGTGGTGACACCGGAGGTCGTGCGCTTCGCCGACGCCATGACCTCCGACGCCTCCGCGGACGAAAAGCGCGAAGCGTTCCGCGCCGCGGCGGCGAAGCACGTCGCCCGCGCGAAAGAATGCCAGGCGGGGGACGCGCCGGAGCAGCACCTGTGGGAGCTGCAGTTGATCGGGAAACGCCGCGGCGACACCGAAACGCCGGCCCTGTACACCTCTCCCGGCTGGCTCAAGACGCGCGACGACTACCTGAGCACCAGTTCGGCGCCGTCGGTCAACATCCAGTACTTCGGGTTCGGCTCGACCAGCCCGCAGTGCATCGGCATTGCGTACGTGCTGCTGCCGGACCGCTGGAACATCTACCTGAGCACGCCGAAGCACGTCTCGGCGGAGATGTACCGCTTCGCCGACGAACTCGCTGTCGCGGTGCGGGAGCTGCAGGAGCTCCTGGCCGAGTAGGCGGCGCAGCCGGGCGGGCGAACCCGCGGTACTCAGGCCGTGGGGTTCGAGACGACGAGCACCAGGGAGCCTTCGAAGGTCGGCTGTTCGCGCAGCCGGCCGTAGCGGCGCTCCCACGTCCCGTCGTCGAGGTCGTGTTGCAGCTCCGCGGCGAAGCGGTGGTGCACGCGGTCGTCGACGAAGCTCCACGCCGAGCACGACAGCCGGGCGCCCGGGTCCAGCAGGCGTTCCGGGCGGGCGTAGTAGGCCTCGTTGAAGCCGTCGGTGCAGTCGATCGGGATCGGCACCGGGACGATCGAGGTGTGGCCGCCGAGGCCGTCGGCGATGTCGTCGACCGACGGGTAGCGGCGGGCTTCGGTCTCGATCACCTCGGGTGCGTAGTCGAGCAGCCAGAAGCGGCGCAGCAGGTCCGGGTCGCAGGTCAGGATCGCGATCGGGCCGCGGGTGACGCGGCGCAGCTCCCTGAGGCCGGTCCACAGGTCGTTCCACTGGTGCACGCTGAAGGTGCTCATCGCGCCCTCGAACGCCCGGTCGCCGAACGGCAGCTTCTCGGCGACCGCGTCCACCGCCGGCGGCAGACCCGCCGGCCGCTGCGCGCGCATCGACGCCGACGGTTCGACCGCGGTCACTTCGCGGTCTTCGGGTTCGTACGCACCGGCGCCCGCGCCGACGTTCAGCACCGTCCGGGCCTCGCCCAGCGCGTCGAGGATGTACCGGCCGATCCGCGGATCCGGCTTGCGGTAGTCGGTGTAGACCCCGCCGATGGCGCCGTAGTCGGCGTCCCCGGCGCTCCCGTCCGCACGTCGCTGGCTCATGCCGGAAAACTATCAGCGCGGGGCGGCGGCGGAGGCGTTGCTCCGCCGGTCGTAAGCAGCCGTCGGACATGCAGCCCAGTCGTCAATTCCTGTCGCAAACTTGCGTAAGTTCGTTCGACTATTGCGATTTCTTGTCCGAGATTCGTATGATCCCGATCACAGAGGTCCCCACCAGCTGCGGAAAGGCCAGTGCTGCCCATGTCTCCCAGCTCTGTCTTCAGTGCGCCCAAATTCAGATTCGGCGCTCTCGCCCTCGCCGTCGTCACGGCGGCGGGCGTCACCATCGCCGCGGTTCCGGCCGGCGCGCTCGCCGCCGCCCGCGGCGCCTCCGTCCCCTTCCTCGAACAGGAAGCGGAAACCGCGGCGACGAACGGGTCGGTCATCGGCCCGAACCGCGCCGCCGGCACCCTCGCCGGCGAAGCCTCCGGCCGGAAGGCGGTGACGCTCTCCGGCCAGGGCCAGTACGTCGAATTCACCCTCACCGCACCGGCGAACTCGATCGACGTCCGCTACAGCGTCCCGGATTCGGTCAACGGCACGATCTCGCTGTACGTCGGCGGCTCGCACAGCCGGGACATCGCCCTGACGTCGAAGTGGGCCTGGTACTACGGCTCGTACCCGTTCACCAACAACCCGGGCGACGGCCACGCGCACCACTTCTACGACGAGACCCGCGCGCTGCTCGGCACGTCCTACCCGGCCGGCACCAAGATCAGGCTGCAGGTCGACGCGGGCGACGTCACCCCGGTCACCGTCGACCTCGCCGACTTCGAGCAGGTCGGCGCGGCCGCCGCCCGGCCCGCGAACTCGGTGTCCGTCACCGACTACGGCGCCACCGCGAACGACGCCGGCGACGACGCGGGCGCGTTCGACGCCGCCGTGGCCGCGGCGCGCAGCCAGGGCAAGGAGGTCTGGATCCCGGCCGGGACCTTCACCCTCGGCCACCACATCACCGTCGACCAGGTGACGATCCGCGGTGCCGGACCGTGGTACTCGGTGCTGACCGGGCCGCGTGCCGGGATCTTCGGCAAGGGCGAGCCGGCGAGCTGCGGAACGCCGACGTATCCCGGAAACCCTGCCGTCCCCGGCACCAGCAGCGCGGTCAAGCTGTTCGACTTCGCGATCATCGGCCAGGTCGACGCCCGCGTCGACTGCGACCAGTCCAACGCCATCGGCGGCGCGCTCGGCGGCGGCTCGGTCGTGCAGAACCTGTGGCTGCAGCACACGAAGGTCGGGCTGTGGCTCGACGGGCCGTTCGACGGGCTCACCGTGTCCGGCAACCGGATCCTCGACCAGACCGCCGACGGCCTGAACCTGCACCAGGGCATCAGCAACACGCTGGTGACGAACAACTTCCTGCGCAACACCGGCGACGACGGCCTGGCGATGTGGTCCGAGCACGACGCCGACCACCACAACACGTTCTCCTTCAACACCGTGCTGCTGCCGATCCTCGCCAACAACATCGCGGTCTACGGCGGGCACGACAACACCGTGTCCGACAACGTCGTGGCCGACAACCAGGACCAGGGCGGCGGCCTCCACGTCGCGAACCGGTTCAGCGCGGTGCCGCTGTCGGGCACCACGACGGTCGCGCGCAACACCGCCATCCGCACCGGCGTGCTCGACTCGAACTGGCAGTTCGGCGTGGGCGCGCTGTGGTTCGACGGCCGCGACTCCGCTATCACCGGCCGGATCGACGTCACCGACCTCGACCTGCAGGACAACAACTACGAGGCCATCCAGTTCATCGACAGCGCGACCACGGACGTGCACTTCACCAACGTGCGCATCACCGGCGCGGGCACGTTCGCCTGGCAGATCCAGGCCAAGCCGACGGGGTCGGTGAAGAACGTCGTCGCGACCGGGGTCGGCCGCGCGGGTGTCTACAACTGCATGGGCCCGGACGCGATGGCGGGTCTCGCCGACCAGGGCGGCAACTCCGGCTGGACGACGACGTACTGCGGCTCGTGGCCGGCACCGGTGTACGGCTCGGACAACGGCGGCACGACGACCACCACCCCGCCGCCGACCACGACGACGACCCAGCCGGGCGGGAACCTGGCGCTGCACAAGAACGTCAGCGCGTCCGGTTCGCAGGGCGGTTTCCCGCCGGGCAACGCGGTCGACGGCGACGCGAACTCCTACTGGGAGAGCACGAACAACGCGTTCCCGCAGTCGCTGACCGTCGACTTCGGCAGCACGGTCACTGTCTCTCGGCTGGTGCTGAAGCTGCCGCCGTCCTCGGCGTGGGGCACCCGCACGCTGACGATCTCGGTCGACGGCGTCAAGGCCGCGGCGGGCTACCCGTTCAACCCCGCGTCCGGCAATTCCGCGACCGTGACCTTCCCGGCGACGTCGGTGCGCACGCTGCGGCTCACCTTCACCGGAAACACCGGCTGGCCCGCCGGGCAGCTGTCCGAACTCGAAGCCTATTCCTCCTGAGAGGTGATGACGATGTCCCGCATCCCGGCGTTGCTCGCCGCCGCGCTCGCCGCGTCCGGCCTGACCGTGCTGTCCGGCGCCACCCCGGCCGCCGCGGCGACCTGCCCGACGACGGCGTCCGGCGGCGCGAGCGTGCCGTTCCGGACCGTCGAGGCCGAGTGCTCGGCGACCAACGGCTCGGCTGTCGGCCCCGACCACACCCAGGCGTCGATCGCCTCGGAAGCGTCCGGGCGGCAGGCGGTCCGGATCACGACCGGCCAGTACGTCGAGTTCACGCTGCCCGCCGCGGCCAACTCGATCAACGTCCACTACAACGTCCCGGACGGCTCGTCCGGCCGCCTCACGGTGTCGGTCAACGGGACCAGGCTGGCGCTGCCGGTCACCTCCCGCTATTCCTATGTGGACACCGGCTGGATCCCCGGCGCGAAGACGCACCACTTCTTCGACGACGCCCGGCTGCTGCTGGGCCAGAACCTGGCGGCGGGCGCGAAGGTGCGCGTGCAGGCCGACTCCGGTGACGTCGGTCAGGCGACCATCGACCTCGCCGACTTCGAGCAGGTCGGCGGCGCGGGCACGAAACCGGCGAACGCGCTGTCGGTGACCGACTACGGCGCCACGGCGAACGACTCGTCGGACGACTCGCAGGCGTTCCGCAACGCCCTTTCGGCCGCGCGCTCGCAAGGGCGTGAGGTGTGGGTGCCGTCCGGGCGGTTCGAAATCGGGTCGGCGCTGCAGATCGACCAGACCACGGTCCGCGGCGCGGGTCAGTGGTACACCGTGCTGCACGGCAACAACATCTTCAACAACGGCAGCGCGTCCGGGAACATCAAGCTCTACGACTTCGCCGTGTTCGGTGACGTGACCGAGCGCAACGACGGCAGCCCCGACAACGCCTTCCACGGCGTCCTGGGCACCGGCTCGGTCGTATCCGGTCTGTGGATCCAGGACACGAAATGCGGGCTGTGGCTGATGAACGGCGCTTCGTCGAACGTCACCATCGAGAACAACCGCATTCTCGACACGCAGGCCGACGGCGTCAACTTCGACGGCGCCGTCACGAACTCGACGTTGCGCAACAACTACCTGCGCAACAACGGCGACGACGGCCTCGCCCTGTGGTCCAACGGCCAGGCCGACTCGGGCAACTCGCTGGTGAACAACACGGTCGTGCAGCCGAACCTGGCCAACGGCATCGCGTTGTACGGCGGCTCGAACAACACCGTGAGCGGCAACCTCGTCCAGGACACCAACGCCCTCGGCGGCGGCTACCTGGTCGCGAACCGGTTCAGCTCGGTACCGCTGTCCGGCACGGTGACGCTGTCGAACAACACCGCGCTGCGGGCCGGCGCGCTCGACCCGAACTGGCAGTTCGGCGTCGGCGCGCTCTGGTTCGACGCCCGCGACCAGGCGATCACCGGCGTGACCATCCGCGTCACCGGCTTCACCGCGATCCAGAGCCCGTACGAGGCCATCCAGTTCATCGACGGCAACGGCGCGGGGAAGCCGATCCAGGGCATCACCATCGACGGCGTCACGGTGCAGGGCGCCGGCACGTTCGTCGCGCAGTCCCAGACGCAGGGTGCGGTGTCGATCAGCAACCTGACGGCGTCCGGCGTCGGCGTCACCGGGACGTACAACTGCCCGTACCCGACGTCGATCCCGCGCATGACCTTCAGCGGCTCGGGCAACAGCGGCTGGACCGGCACCTGGGGCGACTGCTCGACCTGGCCCGCGCCGAACTCGGGCCCGCCGCAGCCCCCGCAGTCCGGCACCAACCTGGCGCGCGGCAAGGCGATCGGCGCGTCCGGCTCGCAGGGCGGCTTCCCGCCGTCGAACGCGAACGACGGTGACGCGAATTCGTACTGGGAGAGCACGAACAACGCGTTCCCGCAGACGCTGACGGTGGACCTCGGCGCGGCGGCGTCGATCAACAAGGTGACGCTGAAACTGCCGCCGTCCTCGGCGTGGGGCGCGCGCACCCAGACAGTGACGATCTCAGGCAGCACCGACGGCGGCGCATACACGACGCTGGTGGGTGCGCGCGGCTACACGTTCGACCCGGCGTCCGGCAACACGGCGTCGGCGTCGTTCGCGACGACGTCCCAGCGGTTCGTGCGGCTGACGTTCACCGGCAACACCGGCTGGCCCGCCGGTCAGGCGTCGGAGTTCGAGGTCGCGGCCGCGTAGTCTCCGAGCCCGGACCGGTGTCGCCACCGGTCCGGGCTTGTCTTACTTTTGCGCCGAGTTGCTGTAAAGTTTCGACTATGACGCGTCGTCTTGCCGAAGTCGCCCGCCAGGTCGGGGTCAGCGAAGCCACGGTCAGCCGGGTGCTCAACGGCCGGTCCGGGGTGTCCGCCAGCACCCGCGCCGCCGTGCTCACCGCACTGGACGTGATGGGCTACGAGCGGCCCACCCAGCTCCGCGGCGAGCGCGCCCGGCTGGTCGGGCTGGTGCTGCCGGAGCTGCAGAACCCGATCTTCCCGGCGCTGGCCGAGATCATGGGCAACGCCCTCGCCCAGCAGGGGTTCACGCCGGTGCTCTGCACGCGGACGGCGGGCGGGGTGTCCGAGGCGGAGTACGTCGAGCTGCTGCTGCAGCAGCAGGTGTCGGGTGTGGTGTTCGCCGGCGGCCTGTACGCGCAGGCGGACGCGGTCCATTCGCACTACCACCACCTGGTCGAGCGCCGGCTGCCGACGGTCCTGATCAACGCGGCGGTCGACCACCTCGGGCTGCCCCAGGTGTCGTGCGACGACGCGGTGGCGGTGGAGCAGGTCGTCGGGCACCTGAGTTCGCTCGGGCACGAGAAGATCGGCTTGGTGCTGGGCCCGTCGGACCACGTCCCGTCGCAGCGCAAGCTCGAGGCGTTCCGGTCGTACGCGGCGAAGCTGGGCCTGCCGGTGCTGGACGAGCTGGTCGAGCACGGGATGTTTTCGATCGAAGGCGGCCACGCGGCGGCGGCCCGGTTGTACCCGCGAGGGGCGACGGCGGTGCTGTGCGCGAGTGACCTTTTGGCGTTGGGCGCGGTGCGGGCAGCGCGGCGGCAGGGGCTGTCGGTGCCGGAGGACATTTCGGTGGTCGGATACGACGACTCGGCGTTGATGAACTGCACCGACCCGCCGTTGACGACGACGCGCCAGCCGATCGAGGCGATGGGGCGGGCGGTGGTGGAACTGCTGGTCAAGCGGATCAACGGCGGCGAGGTGGCGGCGGAGGAGCTGCTGTTCGCGCCGGAGCTGGTGGTGCGGGGCTCGACCGCGCGCCGCATCGACTGACGTCCGACCCCTGAGAGGCGCGACGGCTCGCGAGCCGTCGCGCTTTTTCGCGCGCTCACGCTGCCGCGCGTCCTGTTCGTAACTTGCAACTTCTCGTCGCCTTATTGCGCCGATCCGGTCTACCACTTTAGAGTGACCGCAATCACGTGACAGCCGTCGCGACCCCGAGAAGAGGCTTGAGATGAGCAGTCCCTGGTCCAGAACCGCCACCCGACGGATGTTCTGCCTGCTCGCCGCCGGCGGGCTTGCCCTCACCGCCGCCGCTTGCGGAGACGGCGACACCGCCGCCCAGACCGGTGGCAAGGTGAAGATCACCGTCACCGGGCAGCCGCCGACCAGCCAGCCGTTCGAGCGCAGCGTGTTCGACGCCGACGTCAAGGAGTTCGAGGCTTCGCACCCGAACATCGACATCGATCCGCACGAAGGCTTCATGGACCCCAAGACGTTCTCCGCCAAGCTCGCCGGCGGGCAGCTCGAAGACGTCTACTACGTCTACTTCACCGATCCCGCGCAGATCATCGCCCGCCACCAAGCCGCCGACATCACGGAAGCGGCGAAGAGCGTTCCGCACGTCAGCGACATCAAGCCGGAACTCCTCGACAACTTCCGTGACTCCAGCGGCAAGCTCTACGGCCTGCCCACCATGAACTACACGATGGGCCTGCTCTACAGCCGCCCGCTGTTCCAGAAGGCCGGGCTCGACCCGGACAAGCCGCCGCAGACCTGGGACGAAGTGCGCGAAGCCGCGAAGAAGATCTCCGCGCTCGGCAATGGCGTCGTCGGGTACGCCGACTACAGCAAGAACAACCAGGGCGGCTGGCACCTCGCTGGCTGGCTGTACTCGATGGGCGGCGACATCGCCCGCAAGGACGGCGACAAGTGGGTCGCCGACTTCGCCAACGAGAAGGGCAAGCAAGCCCTGCAGTACCTGCACGACATGCGCTGGACCGACAACTCCATGGGCGCCAAGCAGCTGCTCGAAGCGCAGGACGTCCAGCGCATGATGGGCGCCGGCCAGCTCGGCATGTACATGGCCGCCCCGGACAACGTTCCCGTGCTGGTCAAGCAATTCAACGGCAAGTACGAGGACTACGGCATCGCGGGCATGCCCGGCGGCCAGGGCACCCTGCTCGGCGGCGAGGGCTACATGATCAACCCGAAGGCCTCGCCGGAGAAGGTCAAAGCCGGCCTCGAGTGGATCCAGTGGAAGTACCTCAACCCGGACCGCTTCGAGAAGCACATCCAGCAGTACGTCGACGGCAAGCAGCCGGTCGGCCTGCCCGCCGAGCCGACCCCGGACGTCTGGACCGGCTCGGTCCGCGAGCAGCAGCTGGCCCTCAAGGCCAAGTACGCCAACGTCCCCGCCAAGAACTTCCAGTCCTATGTAGACACCACCAGCAAGATCAAGGGCAGCATCGAGCCGCCGAACGCGCAGCAGATCTACGCCGCGCTCGACAGCGTCATGCAGGCCGTCCTCACCGACCAGAACGCCAACCTCGATCAGCAGCTGTCGTCGGCGTCGTCGAAGGTCAACAGTGTCCTCGCCCAGGTCAAGTAGCCTGCTCGCCTGGCCCGCGGCGAAACCGTCGCGGGCCGGGCGCCCGGCCGCAACGGCGGCGAACCGGACCCGGCTGAAGCGCAAGCTCAAGGAGAACGTCACCGCGTACGGCCTGCTCAGCGCCGCACTCGTGGTGTTCGCGCTGTTCTCCTGGTACCCGATCGTGCGCGGGGTGCTGCTGAGCTTCCAGCAGGTCGACTTCGTCAACGCGCCGACATGGGTCGGCTTCGACAACTTCACGCGGCTCTTCGAAGACCCGCTCTTCGGTGTCGCCTGGCGCAACACGCTGCTGTTCACCGGGCTCGCGCTGGTCTTCGGTTTCGCCGTCCCGTTCCTCACCGCGGTGCTGCTCAACGAACTCCGCCACGCCAAGGCGTTCTTCCGGCTCGCCGTCTACCTGCCGGTGATGCTGCCGCCCGTGGTCACCGCGCTGATGTGGAAGTGGTTCTACGACCCGGGTCCCGGCCTGTTCAACTCCGCGCTCGGCGCGGCCGGCCTCCCCGGCGGCCAGTGGCTGGACTCGAGCGGCACCGCGATGCTCAGCCTGGTGTTCGTCTCGACGTGGGCCAACATGGGCAGCACCACGCTCATCTACCTCGCCGCGCTCGGCACAATCCCCGGCGAGCTCTACGAAGCCGCGGAGCTCGACGGCGCCGGGCTGTGGAAACGCCTGCGGCACGTGACGTTCCCGCAGACCCGGTTCGTCCTGCTGGTGCTCCTGCTCCTTCAGGTCGTCGCGACCATGCAGGTGTTCACCGAGCCGTACGTGATGACCGGCGGCGGCCCGGACGACTCCACGGTGACCGTGCTCCTGCTGCTCTACCGGTACGCCTTCGTCTACAACGACTTCGGCTCGGCGAGCGCGATGAGCCTGCTGCTGTTCGTGGCGCTGGGCGTGTTCTCGGCGTGGTACGTCCGGCTGACGCGGAAGGCGGACCAAGCATGAGGACCCTCGTCTCCCCCGGCGCGCTGCGCAGCCCGCGCGGCAAGGTCGTCTACGCCGTCGTCTTCGCCGGCACGCTCGCCGTGTTCATCCTCGCCTTCATGTTCCCGCTCTACTGGGTCGTGACGGGCGCGATGAAGTCACCGCAGGAACTGGCGCAGACACCGGCGACGCTCGTCCCGCGCGAGTGGCACCCGGAGACCTTCGCCGACGCCTGGAGCCAGCTCAGCCTGGGCAAGTACTTCCTCAACACGCTGATCGTCGCCGGCGGCGCGTGGCTGGCGCAGCTGGCCATCGACGTCCCGGCCGCGTTCGCGCTGTCGAAGCTGCGGCCGAAATTCGGCAACGTCGTGCTCGGGCTGATGCTGGCCACGCTGATGCTGCCGGCCACGGCGTTGCTCGTCCCGACGTACGTGACGGTGACGGACCTGCCGCTGCTGCACCTCAACCTGATCAACTCGCCGGCCGCGGTCTGGCTGCCCGCGGCGGCGAACGCGTTCAACATCTACCTGCTGAAGCGGTTCTTCGACCAGATCCCCGACGAGCTGATCGAGGCGGCGCGCATCGACGGCGCCGGGCCGGTGCGCACGCTCTGGCGGATCATCTTGCCGATTTCGCGGCCGATCCTGGCCGTGGTGTCGATCCTCGCGGTGGTCGCCGCGTGGAAGGACTTCATCTGGCCGCTGCTGGTGTTCCCGGACACCGAAAAGCAGACGCTTTCGGTGATGCTGCAGCGGGTGGCGATCGACATGCCGCTCAACGTGCTCGTCGCCGGGATGGTGCTGGCCAGCCTGCCGATGGTGGCGCTGTTCCTGGCCTTCCAGCGGCAGATCCTCGCCGGGCTGACCGCCGGCAGCATCAAGGGCTGAGTTTTCCACGACGACCAGAAGGGGCACCTACGTGACCGACAAGACCGGCTGGTGGCGGAGCGCGGCGATCTACCAGGTGTACATCCGCAGCTTCGCGGACGGCAACGGTGACGGCGTCGGCGACCTCGCCGGCGTCCGCGCCCGGCTGGACCACCTGGCCGACCTGGGGATCGACGCGATCTGGTTCACGCCGTGGTACCCGTCCCCGATGGACGACGGCGGCTACGACGTCGCCGACTTCCGCGACATCGAACCGCTCTTCGGCACCCTCGCCGAGGCGGAGGACCTGATCGCCGAAGCCCACACCCGGGGCATCCGGGTGATCATCGACATCGTGCCCAACCACTGCTCCGACGAGCACCCCTGGTTCCAGGCCGCGCTGGCCGCGGGCCCGGGATCGCCGGAGCGGCAGCGGTTCTGGTTCCGCCCCGGCCGCGGCCCGGACGGCAGCGAGCCGCCCAACAACTGGAAGTCGCGCTTCGGCGGGTCCGCGTGGACGCGCGTCCCGGACGGCGAGTGGTACCTGCACCTCTACAGCTCCCGCCAGCCCGATTTCAACTGGGACAACCCGGAGATCCGCACGGAGTTCGAGGACGTGCTGCGCTTCTGGTTCGACCGCGGGGTGGACGGCTTCCGCATCGACGTCGCCGACGGCCTGGTCAAGGACCCGCACCTGCCCGACGTCGACGACGGCGACGAGACGCCGTTCTCCGACCAGGAAGGCCTGCACGAGATCTACCGCTCGTGGCGCAAGATCGCCGACAGCTACGGCGGCGAGCGGGTGCTGGTCGGCGAGATGTGGCTGCCGGACATGTCCCGGGCGGCGCGCTACCTGCGCCGCGACGAGCTGCATTCGGCGTTCAACTTCGACTTCCTGGTCTGCCCGTGGGACAACAAGCGCTTCCGGGACGTGATCGACCGGACGTTGAAGGCGCACGACGAGGTCGGCGCCCCGGCGGCCTGGGTGCTGTCGAACCACGACGTCACCCGCCACGTCACCCGCTACGGCCGCGAAGGCGACACGGGTTTCTCGTTCGCGAACCGGCTGCACTCGGCCCCGGTCGACCTCGGGCTGGGCACCCGCCGAGCCCGCGCGGCGGCGCTTCTGACGCTCGCCCTGCCCGGCGGGCTGTACGTCTACCAGGGCGAGGAGCTGGGGCTGTGGGAGGTCCTGGACATCCCGGACGAGCTGCGCCAGGACCCGGTCTTCGCCCGCACCCGCGGCACCGACCCGGGCCGCGACGGCTGCCGCGTGCCGATCCCGTGGTCGGGGTCCGAGCCCCCGTTCGGCTTCGGCAGCGGCGAAGCCTGGCTGCCGCAGCCCGCCTCGTGGCGGGACTACACCGCCGAGGCGGAGGCAGCGGATCCGGCGTCGATGCTGTCCCTATACCGCACCGGGCTCCGGCTGCGGCGGGACTTCCCCGCGGCCGAGCTGGAATGGCTCTCGCTGGGGGAAGGCGTGCTGGCGTTCCGGCGGGGGTTCACGTTCGCGCTGAACTTCTCCCCGGAACCGGTGCCGTTGCCGCCGGGCGAAATCCTGCTGGCCAGCGGCGAAGTCACCGACACGCTGCCGACGGACACCGCGGTCTGGCTGCGGCAGTAGAGGACACCGGAGGCCGCCGCCGAGCCGGACCGCGGCGGCCTCCGGCGGCTCACCCGACGCGCTCGGACAGCTCGAACATGTTGCCCCACGGGTCGCGAAAGAACGCGAGCCGCGCGCTGATGTCGGCGATCTCGAACGGCGGGTTGACGATTTCGACGCCGCGCTTGCGCAGCTCGGCCAGGGTCTCGTCGACGTTGGCCACCGACAGGCAGACGTGGTTGTAGCCGTTCACGGCCAGGCTCGCGTCGACGTCGCCGAACTGCGGCTGGGCCGCCGAGTATTTCCAGTCCTGGGCGGGCGGCAACACGTAGGCCAGGGTCAGGTCGCCGTACGGCCAGACCTGCAGGACGCGCCAGCCCATCGTGTCGACCCAGAACGCGCGGGCCGCCTCGAAGTCGGGGTAGCGGATCCCGGTGTGGTACCCACGCATGGAAGCGAACGGCGACTCGGGGTCCTGCGGCGGGGTGGCGGGCAAAGGCATGATCTTCTCCGGGGAACGCGGTGATCGGACGCTTCCCATTACGGCCGGCCCGGGGCCGCCCGGCCGCCACGCCGTGCCCGCTCCCCCGCGCGCCCGGCCCGCGTTGCGGTCGATGATCGGTGCGTTGGCCGTGCCGGCCGTCATCCACGGCCCGCACCTGGAGGTGCTCGCGATCAACCACGCGGGCAAGGCGCTGCTGGCGGACTTCGAGGCGATGCCGCCGGCGGACCGCAACACGGCGAAGTGGATGTTCCTCGACCCGCGGGCCCGGGTGGTGTACCGCGACTGGGCGCGGATCGCCGCCGGCGTCGTCGCCGTCCTGCGGTCCGGCCCCGCGGACGACGCACTGGCCCGGCTCGCCGGGGAATTGTGCACGCGGTCGGCGGAGTTCGCCGCGCTGTGGGCGGAGCACCGGGTGGCCGAGCCCCAGCACGGCGGCCCCGGCCCCGGCTACTTCGTGAGCTGCAGGACGTCGATGCCGCGGGTGTTGTCGGCCACGTACACGTACTTCCCGTGCCAGTACGGCGCCCACGCGCTCGCGTCGGCCGGGCGGTAGTAGGCGATCTGCCGCGGGTTCGTCGGGTCGCTGACGTCGAGGAACCGGGTGCCCTGCGCGTAGAACGACTGGACCAGGATCTTGCCGCGGACGTCGAAGTAGTGCGCCGAGCAGTCGTCGGAGGCCGGGTCGCTGCCCTCCTGGCCGTTGACGCTCCACGTTCCGACGCTCGGCAACCGGAACGGCTGCTCCGGCGTCGAACGCCAGCCTTCCCCGTGGTAAGAGCCCTTCAACGACGAGATCGTCAGGACGCCGTCGCCCGCGCAGCCGTCGACGAAGTTCTCCTCCGTCGCGTAGATCAGGTCCTGGCCGCGCCACGCGCCGTCGCCGATGCGGTGGCCGGCCGGGTGGAAGCTGTTGTGCATGAACCGCGAGGGCGCCGCCGTCTCGGCGATGCCGCCGCCCGCGTACGGGATCGGCTCGTGCGCCGTCGCGCGGCGGATCTTGCCGGACAGCGGGTCGCGGTGGATGCCGGACGTCCAGTAGCCGCGGACGCCGCCGCGGCCGGACACCCAGGCCACGCCGTCGGCGTCGACCTGCACGTCGTGCACGTAGTCGGTCTTGCCGTCGTTGCGGGCCAGCTCGATCGGCTGCGGGTTCACCTTCGGGTGCTTCGGGTCGCGGATGTCGGTGACCCAGATCGGGCGCCCGCCCCAGTCGGCCGGCTGGTCGTCGGCCTTGGCCGGGCCGCCGGTCCAGAGGTAGCGGCAGCCGTCGACGCAGCTGGTGGTGTGGCCGGCCGGCACCTTCACGTAGCTGAGGATCGCCGGGGCCTCGGGCTTCGAGACGTCGACGACGTAGATGCCGGACTCGCCGGTGTGGGTGGTGCCGCCGTAGGCGCGCGGGTCGCGGGACAGGAAGACCAGCTTGCGGTCCTGGTCGACCTCGGTGTCCTCGGTCTCCCACAGGCCCGGCAGGCTGACTTGCCCGACCAGCTTCGGCGCGGCCGGGTTCTTCGTCAGGTCGTAGACCTTGAGCCCGAACTCGCCGGACACGACCATGACGTCCCGGCGGCCGTAGTCGAGGAAGCCGATCGAGATGGCGCCGGCGGCGTCGGGCACGTTGCCGACGGCCTTGACGTTCTTGATCGCGCCCGGATCACCCGCCGTGCGGGCGGCCGGGGTCGCGGGCTTGTCGTCCTCGCCGCAGGCCGCGGCCGGCAGCCCGGTCGCGACCAGCGTGGCGCTGACGGTGACGGCGGCGAAGCACGACCGCAACCAGGTGCGCACGCGAAACCTCCCAGAACGCTCCGAGCGTGACCCACCGAACGGTACGACGGAGATCAACCGGACACAACCGTCTTTCGTTGCCTCCTGACTGATAAGACTGGCGCATGCGCCTGTTCGTCCTGCTCACTGTCGTGGTCCTCGCCGTCACGGGCTGTTCGGGATCCGGCCCCGCCCGGCCCGGGGTGCTGACCGTCGGCATCCGGGAGCCCGCGACGCTGCTGCCGGCCGACCTCGCCGACCAAGCGGGCCGGCTGGTGACCGGCGCGCTGTGGACGCCGCTCGCCGACTACGACGCGGCGTCCGGGAAGGTCACCCCGCGCGCGGCGGCGTCGATCGAGAGCACCGACCGGGTGCACTGGACGGTCAAGCTGCGGCCCGCGACGTTCCACGACGGCACCCCGGTCACCGCGCAGTCCTATGTGGACACCTGGCGGGCGGTCGCGGCGGCGCACTGGGTGTCCTCCCCGGTGCTGACGAAGCTCCTGCGCGCCCGCGAGATCAAGGCGGCGGCCCCGGACACGATCGCGCTGACCCTCGACCGGCCGTCCGGCCAGGTGCCCGCGCTGCTCGCCGCGCCGGGCCTGGTCCCGCTGCCGGCCTCGGTGCTCGCTTCCGGAGATTGGGACGGTTTCGCGATGGCGCCGGTCGGCAACGGCCCGTACCGCCTGGACGGCGGCTGGCACCCGGGCTCGGGCGGCACGCTCAAACGCGTCGGCACCGGGAAGGCCGAGGAGATCGAGCTGCGGGTCGGCGAGCCGGCGGCCCAGTACGACGCGGTCAAGACGGGCACGCTCGACCTGGCGACCGAGGTCCCGGGCGAACGGCACGAGGCCATGCACGGCGACTTCGCCGACCGCCACGCGTCTTGGGCCCTGCCCGAGGCGGGCTACCTGGCGTTCCCGGTGGGCAACCCCCGCTTCGCCGACGCAACGGTCCGCCACGGTTTCGCCCTCGGTGTGGACCGGGCGGCCCTGGAGGCAGGCCCGCTCGCGCACCAGGTCGATCCGGCCAAGGCGATGCTGCCGCCCTCCGACGCCCCGGGCGAGCGCACGGGCACCTGCCGCCCCTGCAGCTTCGACGCGGCGGCCGGCAAGGCCCTGTTGAAGCAGGCGGCCTTCCCCGGCGGCGCAACCGTCTACTTCGGACCCGGCGCGGAGGCGTGGACGCGCACCCTGGTGGTCGGATTGCACAAGGCACTGGACGTTTCCGTGACGGCACAGGCCGCCCCGGGCACGGGCCGGCTCGACGGACCGGCCACCCTGGACGTCAAACTGGCCACGGCGAGCCCGTACGAACTGCTGTCCCGCCTGGCGGCGGAGTCGGGCTACGCGGACGAGGTCTTCCGCCAGAACCTGGCCCTGGCGGACGCGGCGGCCACCCCGGAGGAGGCGGGCGAGCTGTACCGCCTGGCGGAGAACCAGCTCCTGCGCGACCTGCCGGTGGCGCCCCTGTGGACCGGCCACGGCCACGCGGTCTGGGGCTCGCGGGTCCACGACGTCCCGGCCACGCCGTTCACCGGCCCGGTCCTCGCGGGGATCGGCGTCTCGTGAGCTGGGAACCGGCGTCCCTGCGTTGCCGGAGTGAAATCCGGGTCGGGAAAGTCGGCGAGGTCACTACGGAGGTCACCGAAGTGCACGGGCGGCCGCCGATCAGGTGCACCTTCACCTCACCGCGCTCGATGAGCCGCGCTGTCGGTGACCAGTGCCGCCCGTCGGCGGCCGCGCCGTGGCGGATCCAGTTCATGCTGGACAAGGCCGAGGGCGACGAGTGGGTCTCCCGCCGCAACCCCGCGGTGCGCCGCCGGATCGCGTCGCTGGGCGGCGTCTCGGCCGGTGGAATCCCTTACCTGGCGGGCGCCGCTGGCTCGCGGAAGCCCTCGACGAGGACCATCCCTGGCGTCACCGGCTCGGGAACGACCTCAGACGCCCGTGACGCTCATGACCTTCGAACGCTTGCGGCTCAACGCGTAGGCGGCCAGCGCGGCGGGCACGAACATCACCGAGCCGTAGACGCCGGCCGGGACCGCCATCGCCTCGCTGCCGAGCACCGACATGGCGACGGTGATGGCCAGCGCGGCGTTGTGGATGCCGATCTCCATGGCGGACGCGATCGCCTGCTGCCGCTCGACCCGCAGCAGCCGCGGCACGCCGTAGCCGATCGCCAGGCTCAGCACGGAAAGCAGCAACGCCACCGGCGCGAGCGTGTCGGCGTTCTCCAGCAGCAGCTTGAAGTTCCCGATGATGGAGAACATGATCGCCAGCGCCAGCACGACGATCGACGCGATCTTCACCGGCTTCTGCATCTTCTCGGTCCAGGCGAGGGAGCGGTGCCGGACCCACATGCCGATCGCCACCGGGACCAGCACGAACACGAACACCTGCACCAGCTTCGCGGGCTGCAGCCCGACCGACGCGTCGCCGGCCATGAACCGCGCCATCGACAACGCGACCACCACCGGCAGCGTGAACACCGCGAGCACGGAGTTGATCGCGGTCAGGGTGATGTTGAGCGCGACGTCGCCACCCGCGAGGTGGCTGAACAGGTTCGCCGACGTCCCACCGGGCGAGGCGACGAGCAACATCATGCCGACGGCCAGCACCCCGTTGAGCCCGAACAGCACGACCAGCCCGTAGCAAAGGGCCGGCAGCACGATCATCTGGCACACCAGCGCCACGATCGCGGCCTTGGGATACTTCAGCACCCTGGCGAAATCGGCCGGGGTCAGCGACATGCCGAGGCCGAACATCACCAGCGCGAGCGCCGCCGGCAGGAAAATCGAGACGATCTGCGCACCCATCCGAACCTCCGCGAGTCCCAGGCGAGAACCGGCTGCCATCCTGCTCCCACTCGGGCGCGATCTTTCTCCCGTTGTGCGTCGAATGCCCGATTCGTAACCTTCGCTGGTCCGTTCAGAGTCATGAACCGGCGTTCTAGACCGTCGCGTGCGCGGCGAGCGTCTCGATGAACGCTGCGGTCAGCGGGTCCGGAGCCGCGCGGGTGTACGCCGTCAGCACCCGGCGGACCGGCACCGCCGGCCGCAGGACCCGGCCGTCGAAGCGGGCCGGCAGGACGTTCGCCGGCACCAGTGCCGGCCCCAGGCCCGCCGCCGCCAGGATCGGGGCCGCCGCCGTCTGCTCGGTGCGGACCGCCGCCCGGGGGCGGAAGCCCGCCGCCGCGCAGGCCGCGTCGACCAGTTCCGCCAGGCCGTTGCCCGGCGCGTAGTGCACCCAGGCGCAGCCGGAGAGGGTGGCCAGGTCGACGACCCCGGTGGCGTCCCCTTCCGTCGCGCCGTCCGCCGGCAGCACGACCACGAACTCCTCCACCCCCAGCTCCCGCATCGGGCCCGCCCAGTCGCCGGGGCGCGGGCCGAGCGCGACGTCGGCCTCGCCCGCGGCCATCGCCTCGCGCAGCTCGTCGGCGTGCCGGAACTCGATCAGCCGGACGTCGACCTCCGGCCGGTCGCGCCGCCACACCCGCAGCGCGGGCGGCAGCACGCCCAGGCTGACCGAATACACCGTCGCGACCTGCAGCTCGCCCGCCGTCGTCCCGGACGCGAGCCGGGCCGCGCAGCGCGCTCGTTCGGCGTCGGCCAGCGCCGCCCGCGCGTGCGGCAGCATCGCCCGGCCCATCGGCGTGAGCCGGACCGCCCGGGGCAGCCGCTCCAGCAGCGGCCCGCCGAGGCCGCGTTCCAGGGCCCGCATCTGGTGCGACAACGCCGGCTGCGTCACGTGCAGCTGCTCGGCGGCGCGGGTGAACGACCCCGTGTCGACCACCGTGACCAGGTACTCGAGCTGCCGCAGACTTGTCATGAACTCAGTTTATCGACTTGGTGACAACTAAGCTTTGGACTTATCGAATCCGTGAGCCGAGCGTGGAGGCATGGAACGCAAGACAGCTCTGGTCGCCGGAGCGAACGGGATCATCGGCCGCACGCTCACCGAGCACCTGCGCACGAACGGCTGGGACGTCACCGGCCTCTCCCGGCGCGGCGGCCCGGGCACGATCGCCGTCGACCTCCTCGACCCGGCCGACACCCGCGCGAAACTCGCCCCGCTGACCTCGGCCACGCACCTCTTCTACGCCGCCTACCAGGACAAACCGACGTGGGCGGAGCTGGTCCCGCCGAACCTGGCGATGCTGACGAACCTCGTCGACGCGGCCCCGCCCGGCCTGGAGCACGTCAGCCTGATGCAGGGCTACAAGGTCTACGGCGCGCACCTCGGGCCGTTCAAGACGCCGGCGCGCGAGACCGACGCCGGGCACATGCCGCCGGAGTTCAACGTCGACCAGCAGCAGTTCCTCGAGCGGCGGGCGGGGTCCTGGACGTGGTCGGCGATCCGGCCGTCGGTGGTCGGCGGCACGGCACTGGGCAACCCGATGAACCTGGCGCTGGTGATCGCGGTGTACGCGTCGATCTCGAAGGAACTCGGGCTGCCGCTGCGCTTCCCCGGCAAGCCCGGCGCGTACGACAGCCTGCTGGAGATGACCGACGCGGGCCTCCTGGCCTCGGCGACGGTCTGGGCGACCGGGCAGCAGGGCGCCTTCAACATCGCGAACGGCGACCTGTTCCGCTGGCGCGAGCTCTGGCCGAAACTGGCGGCCTACTTCGGCCTCGACGTCGCGCCGCCGCTGCGGATGTCCCTCGCGGACGTCATGGCGGACAAAGGTCCACTGTGGACCCGGATGGCGGCCGACCACGGGCTCTCGGCGTCCTATGGGGACGTTTCGGCGTCGTGGGCGTTCGGCGACTTCGTGTTCGGCTGGGACTACGACATGTTCGCCGACACGTCGAAGTCGCGCCGGGCGGGGTTCCACGAGTACGTGGAGACCGAGCAGATGTTCTTCCGCCTGTTCGACGAGTTCCGGAAGGCGCGGGTCATCCCCTAGCGCGGATCCGCAGTCGTCCATGCCGGCACGGACCCCCCGGACCATGCCGGCATGGACACCCCCCGGACGTCGTCCAGCGTACGGACGGCGCGTGAGCGCCCTCTATCCGTTTTCCGCCGAGTGGTCCGCGGATTCCGGATTGCCGGAACGGCCCGGGCCGGCGGTGCGCGACGGCAGTTGCCCGTACGCCTCGCGGTAGTACGCGGCGAACCGGCTGAGGTGCGTGAAGCCCCAGCGGGTCGCGACCTCGGCGACCGTCCCGGACGCCGAACCGTCCGCGATGCGCAGCAGGTCCTGGTGCACCCGGTCGAGCCGGACGCGCCGCAGGTAGGCCGCCGGGGTGGTGCCGAAGTCGAGGCGGAAGCGCTCCTGGAGGGTGCGCGGGCTGACCCGCGCCGCCGCGGCCATGTCCGCGACCGAGACCGGCTCGCCCGCGTGTTCTTCGCAGTACGTCATGGCCCGCCGCACGACCCGCGGCAGCGCCGGATGGGCGTAGGCGGGCAGGGCGGCGACGTGGTCGTGCGGCTGGATGTCCACCAGGCCGTGCACAAGGACCTGTTCGAAGTGCGCGGCCGCCAGTGGTGACCGGGCCGCCAGCGGCGACGCGGCGAACTCCGCGAAGGCCCGCGCGGTCGCCAGCCACGCGGCCACCGCCGGATCGCCGTCCGCGAGGGCGGGGGCGAAGCGCAGGGCGCCGGCGGGCGGTTCGCCGGTCTGCTCGGCGACGGCGTTGTCCACCGCGGCCTGCGGCAGGAACAGGATGAGGGTGTCCGACCCGGTCGGCAGGGACATGCCCAGGGTCATCCCGGGCCCGGCGATCGAGCACGACGCGGCGACCTCGCGGCCCGCCACCCGCACCGCACTCTCGCCGGCGAGCGGGAGGTGGACGTTGTAGAAGTCGGGCAGCTCGCCCGCCGCGACCTCGACCGGGCGGCCCCACCCCAGCTCGTAGAGCGCCAGCCCCTGCCGGTGCAGGCGCCGGAAGCGGCCGGGCGCGGGATCGCCCCGGCCGACGCGCAGGCAGTGGGGCGAGAACTCGCGGGTCACCACCTCGTCCAGCTCTTCGACGTCGTTCCCCTCGAACAGCAGCTGCATCGCGTTCCCCCCGGAAGGCAGCTAACCGCGGCCGATGAACGGCATGGTCGTCGCGGTGACGGTGAGGAACTGGACGTTGGCGTCGAGCGGCAGCCCGGCCATGTACCGCACGGCGTCGGCCACGTGCCGGACGTCGAAGGTCGGCTCGGCGAGGACCCGGCCGTCGGCCTGCGGGATGCCGGCGGCCATCCGCTCGGTCATCTCGGTGGCGGCGTTGCCGATGTCGATCTGCCCGCAGGCGACGTTCCAGGCCCGGCCGTCCAGCGAGATCGACCGGGTCAGCCCGGTGACGGCGTGCTTGGTCGCGGTGTAGGCGACGCTGGCGGGCCGCGGCACGTGGGCGGAGATCGAGCCGTTGTTGACGATCCGGCCGCCGCGGGGGTCCTGGTCCTTCATGACCAGCACGGCTTGCCGCGCGCAGAGGAACATCCCGGTGAGGTTGACGTCGACGGTCCGCTTCCAGTCCTGGACGGACAGGTCGGCCACGGTCCCGCCCGCGGAGATCCCGGCGTTGTTAAAGAGCAGGTCGAGCCGCCCCCACCGCTCCCGCACGGCGTGGAAGAGGGCTTCGACCTCGTGTTCGTCAGAAACATCGGTGGGTACGGCCAGGGCGTTTTCGAAACCCGCGGCGGTTTCCGCGAGAGCGTCGGCCCGCCGCCCGGCCAGCGCCACCCGGTAGCCGTCTTCGAGGAGGGCCCGCGCCACCGCCCGTCCGATCCCCGAACCGGCTCCGGTCACCACCGCGGTCTTCGCCATGCCCCGACCCTAACGAAAAGGGCCCGGCGCGTGCCGGGCCCTCTTCGCGGAACATCCGTTACTTCGCCGCCACGCCCAGCGCGGCCAGGGCCGGGCCGGCCATGATCACGCCGTTGCCGGTCACCGTGTCGAAGCCCGGCGTGCCCAGGTCGATCGCCGAGGACACCAGGGCCGTGCGGATCTGGGCCGGGGTCGCCGTCGGCTTGCCCGACAGCAGCAGGGCCGCGATGGCCGCCGCGTGCGGGGCCGCCGCCGAGGTCCCGAAGAACGGCTGGAAGCCCGTCACCGAGGTGGCGACGCCGTCGGCCGCGGTGATGTCCGGCTTGTTGCGGACCGTGCCGCCGGTCGAGGAGACGTTGCCCGGGGTGATGGCCGTGCCGTCGGCGTTGTAGAACAGCCGGCGCTTGCCGTCGGAGGAGAAGCGCTCCCACTTGCTCGACGCCGTGTAGAGGCCGGGGTACGGACCCGCCGGGTTGGCCGGGTCGCCGGTCTCCAGCGGACGGGTGAACGCGCCCGCCGCCGGGGCCGCCGCCACGCTGAACGCGTTGACCGCGGCCGAGTGGCCGTTCGTGACACCGTTGGTGCTGAACGCCTTGAGCGAGCCCGAAGCCACGAACCGGCCGCGGATCACGTTCAGCGCGAGGAAGCGGTCGGCGCCGCTGTACTTGACCACCGCGACCTTGTAGCCGGAGCCGGTGGTGGGCACGCTCGCGATCTCGTACGGGTTCTGCGAACCGGACTGCGCGTTCTCGCTGGAGGCCACGACGCTGCCGGACGAGTTCAGGATGAACAGGTCGTAGTCGTTGGCGGACTTGCCCCACGGGTCGGACCAGAACAGCGTCACCGGCTTGCCGAGCGAGCCCGCCGAAAGCGCGTCGAAGTTCTGCGTGGTGCTGCTCGGGTCGAAGTCGTGCGGGGTGCCGGTGACGCCGCTGATCTTCGACGACGAGGCGCGGAAGTCACCCTCGTAGTAGCCGCTGGTGCCGTCGGTCGCGTTGCCCGAGTTGCCGGCCGAGGAGAAGTACAGCACGCCCGCCGCGGTCACGTCGTTGACGGCCTGCGCGACCTGCGTGTCCTGGAACGGCGATTCGTCGAAGTAGGAGACGTCGTCGACGATGACCTTGCAGTTGCCGGTGGTGCGCAGCGCGCGGATGTTCGCGGCGAAGCTGGCTTCGCTGGTGAACGCGGTCGCGAAGCCGAGGGTCGCGTTCGGCGCGAGGTCGTGGATGATCTCGAGCATCGCGGTGCCCTCGTCGCCGCTGCCCTTCTGGCCGGACAGGACGTCCACCGCGGGCAGCTCGCCGGCCGCCTGCGACTTCGCCAGGGAGTCGACGCCGTCGGACAGCACGCAGACCTTCACGCCGGAGCCGCTGACGCCGTAGGTGGTGCGGGCGGTGTCGGCGCCGTGCGCTTTGTCCCCTTCGGACACCTGCGTCGCCGCGGCGGCGGCCTGCGCGGACGCGGCCTTGCGGAAGTCGCGGTTGCCGGGCTCGCTCCAGGTGGTGGCCTGCGCGGCGGGCTTGACCTCGGTGACGTCGGCCCGGCCGGCGATCGCGTCCAGGGCGGACAGCGGCAGGTCGGCGCGGACGGCACCGTCCGGCGCGGCGTAGCGCACGGTGCCGCCCGCCGCCTTGATGGCGTTCGCGACGGTCTGGCCCTGCGCGGCGATGTCGACCGAGACGGTGCCGGTGTTGCTGACGCCGACGCCGGAGCGGTATTCGGGCAGCTTCGCGGCCAGCGACCGGTCGGCCCGCAACCGCTTCTCGACGACGAGTTGGCTCGATTGCTTGCGCTCGGCGGAGCTCAGGCTCTTCTTGATGCTCTGCAGCGCGTTGATGCCCGCTTCGGTGCGCGCGGCCGCAGCGTCCACGGTGGACGGCTGCGCCGCCGAGACCCCCGTCGTCAGCAGCAGCGCGCCGACCGTCAGCGGAACCGCGTGCGCGGCGACCCGGCTGAATCTCACCATCGATGTCTCCCTGTGGTACTCGGCCACTCGACCGAATGACACCCGACCGGGTGTAATGGGGAGAATCTAAGGAGTGACCGAGCCGGATTCCAGCGACCAAAGTCGGGAACGCCTTCGCGTCCACATACTGGAACGATCAGGGAAATGTGAGAACTATTTTTCCCCGGCCGTGCCCGGTTTCGATTTCCCGGTGCGCGGCGACGGCCTCGGTGTACGGGTAGGCCCGGCGCACGAGGAAGCGCAAGTCGCCCTTGGCGTAGAGGGCGGCCAGCTCGGCGAGCCGCGCGGCCGAGCGTCCGGACTTCGATACGAGCACCCCGAGCCCGGCGGCCCGGTCGTGGTCGACGAGGGTGAGGATCCGGTTCCGCGCTCTCACCAGTTCGAGTGAGACGTCCAGCGCCGCTCCGCCGGCCCCGTCGAGCACGACGTCGACACCTTGCGGCGCGGCGGCCAGGATGCGCTCCTTCAGCCCTTCGCCGTAGACGACGGGGGTTGCGCCCAGCTCACGCAGGTAGTCCTGGTTGGCCTCGCTCGCGGTGCCGACCACCCGGGCGCCCCGCAGCTTGGCGAGCTGCACGGCGACGGTGCCGACCGAGCCGGCGGCGCCGTGGATCAGCAGTGTTTCCCCTTCGCGCAGGTCCAGCGTTTCCAGCGCGATGGACGCGGTCTGCGCCCCGGCGGTGAACCCGCCGGCGACCTCCCACGGCATTTCCGGCGGCTTCGGCGTGACATCGGTGGCGGGAACGACGACGTACTCGGCGGCGGCCTGCACGGCGGTGAAGCCGAGAACTTCGGTACCGGCACCGAGGTCGCCCTCGTCGACGACGCCGGCGAACTCGTTCCCGGGCACCCGCGGCCAGCCGAGCACGAGGTGCGGCGGCTCCCACCCGGCCCGAACGGCGGCATCGAACGGCTGCACCCCGGCGGCCTTGACCCGCACCCGCACCTCCCCCGGCCCGGCGTGGGGCTCCGGAAGATCGAGGACGCGGAGCACTTCGGGCCCGCCGAATTCGGTGAACGCTACGGCTTTCATGGCCCCAGTCTCGAACTTCGAGCGCACTGGAGGTCAAGCACGAGGCGGAAATCGTCGGTGCCCTGCCGTACCGTCCGCGGCATCGGCGTGCGATGAGTAACCGTCCAAAATGGACGCATAGCAACCTCGGTACGCCGAGGACGCGCACCAGTGCGGTCAAGGCGAGCGCCTGGTCCGGCGTGGCACGGCGGATTTCGATTTCTGCCACGTGCGGATGGGCGCGCGGCGCACCGGCACGATCCCCGCCAACCCACCGAAGGTCGGCTGGGACCGGCCGGAGCTCCGCTTCGACGTCCCTACATGTTGATCATGTGGCCCGCGAGGCCGTGGATCGCTTCCTTGACCGCCTCGCCCAGCGTCGGGTGGGCGTGGACGTTGCGGGAAACCTCGTGCACCGTCAGGTCCCACTGCTGGGCCAGCGTCAGCTCCGGCAGCAGCTCCGTCACGTCCGGGCCGATCAGGTGGCCGCCGATCAGCTCGCCGTACTTCGCGTCGCTGATCAGCTTCACGAAACCGGCCGCGTCGCCGAGGCCGTGGGCCTTGCCGTTGGCCGTGAACGGGAACTTCGCCACCTGGACGTCGAAGCCCTTCTCGCGGGCCTGTTCCTCCGTCCAGCCGAAGCTGGCGATCTGGGGCTGGCAGTACGTCGCGCGCGGGATCATCGGGAAGTCGAGCTCCATCGTCTCGGCGCCCGCGATCGTCTCCGCCGCCACCACGCCCATCGACTCCGACGCGTGCGCCAGCATCAGCTTCGCCGTCACGTCGCCGATCGCGAAGATGTGCTCGACGTTCGTGCGGCCGCGGCCGTCCACCGCGATCGCGCCGCGGTCGGTCAGGGCGACGCCCGTCTTCTCCAGGCCGTAGCCCTCGACGCGCGGCTGGAAGCCGATCGCCTGCAGGACCTTGTCGGCCTCGAGGACCTGCTCGCCGTTCTTCTCCGAGGACACCGTCACGCGCACGGACGAGCCCGAGTCGTCGATCGACTCCACGCGGGTCGACGTCAGCACCTTGATGCCGAGCTTGCGGTACCGGCGCGCCAGCTCCGCCGACACCTCGGCGTCCTCCAGGGGCACCATCCGGTCGAGGAATTCGACGATCGTGACGTCGACGCCGTAGTTGTGCAGCACGTAGGCGAACTCGACACCGATCGCGCCCGCGCCGGCGATGACGATGCTCGACGGCAGCTCGCTCGTCAGGATCTGCTCTTCGTAGGTCACCACGCGCTCACTGCGCGAAGTCCCCGGCAGCAGCCGGGTGGTCGCGCCGGTCGCGATGACGCAGTGATCGAACGTGATCCGCGAGCCGTTGACCTCGATGGTGTGGTCGTCGACGAACGTGCCGTGGCCGTCGAACTCGGTGATCTTGTTCTTCTTCATCAGGAAGTGCACGCCCTTGACGCGCCCCTCGGCGACCTTCCGGCTCCGCTCGTACGCGGCCGTGTAGTCGACCTTGATCGGGCTGTCGGAGGAGATGCCGAACGCCTTCGCCTCCTGCGTGACGACGTGCGCCAGCTCGGCGTTGCGCAGCAGCGCCTTCGACGGGATGCACCCGACGTTCAGGCAGACGCCACCCCAGTACTTCTCCTCGACCACCGCGGCGCTCAGCCCCAGCTGGGACGCGCGGATCGCCGCGACGTAGCCGCCCACCCCGGCCCCCAGCACGACGACATCAAAGTGTTGTGCACTCATGCCTCGAAGCTACCCTTCCGGGCCGCGTCGGGCGGGGTGACCCGGACCTCACACGGCGCCCGGCCCGCACCTCTGGCGGCGCCCCCAGCCCGCACGTCTGGCGACGCTCCGGTCCGGACCTCACACGGCGCCCCGCCCCGCACCTCTTGCGGCGCCCCAGCCCGCACCTCACACGGCGCCCGGCCCGCACCTCTCGCGGCGCCCCCAGCCCGCACGTCTGGCGACGCTCCGGTCCGGACCTCACACGACGCCCCGCCCCGCACCTCACACGGCGCCCGCCCCGCACCTCACGCGGCGACGAGCTCGCGCAGGGCGGCGACCACCTCCTCCGGCCGTTCCTCGGGCAGGAAGTGCCCGCAATCCAGCTCGTGGGTCCGCAGGTCGGGCGCCCACGAGCCCCACACCGCCGCGGGGTCGAACGGCAGCTCGCCCACTGGCCGCTGCCACAGCGCGGCCACCGGCATCGCCAGCCGCCGCCCGGCGGCGCGATCGGCCGCGTCGTGCTCCGCGTCCACCGTCGCGCTGGCCCGGTAGTCCGCGCACACCGCCGCGATCGCCTCCGGCGTCGAGGCCGCCTCGAGGTACGCCGCCCGGACCTCCGGCGGGATCGCCGCGGGGTCGCGCACCCAGACGTCGAGGAAGTGCCCGAAGAACACCGACGGCGCCGCGCCCAGCATCCGCTCCGGCAGCGGCGGCGGGTGCGCGAGCAGGAAGAGGTGGAACGCGAACACGCCGCCGGTGCCCGTCAGCGACTCCCACAGGTCCACGGCCGGGAGCACGTCGAGCACCGCCAGGTGACCGACCGCCGACGGGTGGTCGAGCGCCGCCCGGAACGCCACCAGCGCACCCCGGTCGTGGCCGGCCAGCGCGAACCGCTCGTGCCCGAGCGCACGGGCCAGCTCGACGACGTCCGCCGCCAGGCGCCGCTTCGAGTAGTCGCCCGGTGGCTTGTCGCTGCCGCCGTAGCCGCGCAGGTCGGGGCAGATCACCCGGTGGTCGCGCGCCAGCGGCACCGCCACCTCGCGCCAGGCGAGGTGGGTTTGCGGGAAGCCGTGCAGCAGCACCACGGGTGGCCCGGCGCCGCCCTGCGCGACGCCGAGGTGCACATCCCCGACGGGGATCCGCTCGTAGGAGAACCCGGAAATCGTCATGCCGGCAGGCTCTCACCCACCACCGACAAAATCAGGCAGCCAGCGGCGGCCGCTTCCCCCGAAGGGAGGACAGCAGTTCGGTGATCGCAGCCATGATCCGGGCCGTGGCCTCCTCCAGCACCTCGCGCGTCAGCTCCCGCCCGACGAGGTCGGAGAGGTCGACCGGCGGCCCGGCGAGCAGCTCCACGGTCTTGCGCGGCAGCACCCGCGGGAACTTCGCCGTCGACGGCAGCAGGTGGTGGGTCCCCCAGTTGGCCACCGGGATCACCGGGGCCCCGGTCTCCAGCGCCGCCCGCACGACGCCGGTCTTGCCGCGCATCGGCCAGCCGTCCGGGTCGTTCGAGAACGTGCCTTCCGGGAAGATCGCGACGCATTCGCCCGCCCGCACCGACGCCACGAGGTCGCGGTAGGCCTCCGCGGCCGTCGCCGCGCCGCGGTAGACCGGGATGTGGCGGCCCGAGCGCATCACGCGGCCGACCACCGGCACCTTCCACAGCGACGCCTTCGCCAGGTAGCGCGGCACGCGGCCGGCGGCGAGGCAGAACGCCGTGAGCGTCGTCGGGTCGGCGAACGACAGGTGGTTGGACGCCACCAGCACGCCGCCGGTCTTGGGAAGGTGGCGCGAGCCCCGCACGCGGAACCGGGTGGACTGGACCAGGAACTGCCAGACCACCTCGATGGCGAAGCTGTACCAGGCGCCACGGCCGGCGCGGGCGAAGCGCCGGCCGTAGGCGATCATCTGGCGTCGGGTGAGCAGTTCACCCTCGAGGTCCAGGGCGGTCCAGCGGTCCATGAGTGTCATTCGTAGCCCACGACCGGCCGGATCGGCCCCCGCCCGCGCCGAACGCGGCGCAGATCACAGCGAAAACTTTCAGAGCCGCTCGAGCACCACGACGGGGATCTCACGGTCGGTCTTCTTGGCGTACTCGTTGTAGTCCGGCCAGACGGCGGCCAGCTTGTCCCACAGCTTCGCGCGCTCTTCGCCGGACGTGGTGCGGGCGCGGGCCTTGAACTTGTCCGCCTTGATCTGGACGCCGACCTCGGGGTGCTCGACGAGGTTGAAGTACCAGCCGGGGTGGTTCGGCGCGCCGCCCTTGGAGGCCACGATCACCGCGTTCCCGTCGACTTCCTGGTAGATCAGGGCGAACTTGCGCTCCTGCCCGGTCTTGCGGCCGGTGGTGGTCAAGACCAGTGTCGGGACGCCTTCCTTCCACTCGTGGCCGACCTCGCCATCGGTCTCCTCGTAGCGGCGGACGTGCTCGTCACCGAACAACATGCGGTGCTTCCTTTCGTGGACGTCGGCAGTGGCGGGCTCACCACTTGAAGGTTCTCCTTGTTTGCAACACACGCAAAGCGCGCGATCTTCCCGCCGGTTTTCACTCGTTCGGGGGAGGTCCCCCGAGCAGCGGCTTCTCCCGGCACACCCCCCTCCCAGTAGATTGCACCGACCGAGCACGCCGAGACACTCGAGACCGATCTTGGAGGAGCCAGCCATGAAGGCCCGGCCGCACGTGACACTCGAAGACGTGGCACGCAGCGCGAACGTCTCGCTCGCGACGGCGTCGCGGGTGCTCAACGGCACCGCGTCCGTCCGCGCCGACCTGCGGGAGCGGGTGTCCGCCGCCGCGGCCGAACTGGCCTACGCCCCCAACGCGCACGCCCAGGCCCTCGCCGGCGGCACACACCGCACGGTCGGCGTGATCTGCCACGACGTCAGCGACCCGTACTTCGCGGCCATCGCGGGCGGGGTGATGCGGGTGGCGACCGACAACGGGCTGCTCGTCATGCTGGCCGGCACGTTCCGCGACCCGGACCGCGAAGTCGCCTACGTCTCGACGCTGCGGGCGCAGCGGGCCGCGGCCATCCTGCTCATCGGCTCGGCGTTCGAAGACCGGGCGTGGGAACGCGCGATGGCCGCCGAACTGGAGCCCTACCGGCGCGGCGGCGGCCAGGTCGCGGCGGTCAGCAGGCACCGCGGCCTCAAGATCGACACCGTGCAGCCGGACAACAAGGGCGGCGCCGCGGCGCTGGCGAAGGAGCTGGCCGGCCTCGGCCACAAGCGGTTCGCCGTGCTGGCCGGGCCGCGGCGGCTGAGCACCGTGATCGACCGGCTGGCCGGGTTCTCCGGCGAGCTCGCCGCGCACGGCATCGAGCTGCGCGAAGAGGACGTCGTCGAGGCCGCGTTCAGCCGCGACGGCGGCTACGAGGCGACGAAACGGCTGCTCGCCGGCCGCAAGCGCAAGCTGCCGACCTGCCTGTTCGCCGTCACCGACGTGATGGCCATCGGCGCGCTGACGGCGTTGCGCGAGGAAGGCCTGTCGGTGCCCGGCGACATCTCGGTGGCCGGGTTCGACGACATCCCGGTGGTCCGCGACCTCGCCCCGGCGCTGACCACCGTGCGGCTGCCGCTGGAGGAACTCGGCGAACGCGCGATGGACCTGGCGATCAAGGGTTCCGCGGGTGCCCGGCCGCGGACGGTCCGGCTGTCCGGCGAAGTCGTCCTGCGCGAAAGCACCGGCCGCCCCAAGCGGTGACCCCACCGGGCCTTGCCGCGGGCGCGGCACAGGCCCTACCGTGGGTTGAGAAAGCGCTTTCTGACCCTTCCGGAGGTCTTCGATGCTCGTGCTCCCGGCCCCCGGCGGCGAGCTGCTGAACTGGTCGCCGTCCGGGCCACGGCCCCCCGCGCCCCCGAAGACTCCGCCGGCCTCGCGCACCGCCTACGCCGCCGCGCACGTCGTCGCGGACGCGCGGGCCGACGAGCCGTACGCCGTGGACTGGGACACGACACTGGCCTTCCGCGAGCACCTCTGGTCATCCGGGCTCGGCGTCGCGGAAGCGATGGACACCGCCCAGCGCGGCATGGGCCTCGACTGGGCGACGACGCGGGAGCTGGTGACCCGCACCGGCGCGGTCGCGGCCGGGCGGCGCTGGTGCGCCGGGGTCGGCACCGACCAGCTGCCGCCGGGACCGGCCACCGTCGCGTCCATTGTGGACGCCTGGCGCGAGCAGCTCGCCCTGGTCGCCGGCGCGGGCGCGGTCCCGGTCGTGATGGCCAGCCGCGCGCTGGCCGCGGCGGCCACGGGCCCGGACGACTACCACGCGGCGTACGGGAAACTGCTGTCCGAAGCGGGCGGCCCGGTGCTGCTGCACTGGCTCGGCGAGCAGTTCGACCCGGCGCTGGCCGGCTATTGGGGTCACGCCGACGTCCGCGCCGCTGCCCGCGAGCTGGCGGCGCTCTGCACCGAGCACGCGAACGCGATCGCCGGGGTCAAGGTGTCGGTGCTCGACGCCGAGGTCGAGGTCGAGTTCCGCCGGGCGCTCCCGGACGGCGTCGCCTGCTACACCGGCGACGACTTCAACTACCCGTCGTTGATCGCCGGGGACGCCGAAGGCCACAGCGAAGCCCTGCTCGGCATCTTCGACCCGCTCGCCCCGGTCGCCACGGCGGCGCTGGCCCGCCTCGACGCCGGCGACCAGGCCGGGTTCCGCGCGCTGCTCGACCCCACCGTGCCGCTGTCGCGCGAGATCTTCCGCGCGCCGACCCGGCACTACAAGACCGGTGTCGTGTTCCTGGCCCACCTCAACGGCCACCAGGACCACTTCCGGATGATCGCCGGCCAGGAGTCCGCCCGCACGATCACCCACCTGGCGACGCTGCTGCGGCTGGCCGACGAGGCGGGTGTGCTGGCCGACCCCGACCTGGCCGAGGTCCGGATGCGGCCGATCCTGCAGGTGGCGGGGGTCGTGTGATGGACCCCCGGCTGAGCCTCAACCAGATCACCACGAAGTCCTGGTCGCTGCCCGAGGCGGTGGCCGGCTGCGCCGACGCGGGCGTCGGCTGGATCGGGCTGTGGCGCGACAAGGTCGCCGAAACCGGCGCCGACGAGGCCGCGCGGCTGCTCGAGGAGCACGGTGTGCGGGTGTCGTCGTTGTGCCGCGGTGGGTTCTTCACCGGCGTGACACCGGACGGGTCCCCTGTGGACGGTGTGGCGCAGACCCGGGAGGCGATCGACGAAGCCGCCACGCTCGGCGCCGACGTGCTGGTGCTGGTGGTGGGCGGAATCGCGGGCAACGACCTGGCCGCGTCCCGGCAGCGCGTCGCCGACGCGGTGGGCGAGCTGGCGCCGTACGCCGGCGAGCGCGGGGTCCGGCTGGGCCTGGAGCCGCTGCACCCGATGCAGTGCGCGGACCGGTCGGTGCTGTCCACTGTGGACCAGGCGCTGGCGGTCGCGCTCGAGCACCCGGCCGAGCAGGTCGGGGTGATCGTGGACGAGTTCCACGTGTGGTGGGACCCCCGGATCGAGGAGTCGATCGCCGCGGCCGCCGGGCGCATCGCCGGGTTCCACGTGTGCGACGTCCTGGTGCCGCTCCCGGACCCGCTGCTCGGCCGGGCGCTGCCCGGCGACGGCCCGATCGACCACCGCCACCTGCGCACGGCCGTCGAGGCGGCGGGGTACGCCGGGCCGATCGAGGTCGAGGTGTTCAACGCGGACCTCTGGGCCCGGCCGGGGGCGGAGGTGCTCGCGGAGACCGTTGCGGCGTTCGAGCGATACGTGGGCTGACCCGGTCCGCCTGGCGGTACTCTGGGTCCATCAGGCGGACGGGGGTCGCTCATGAAGGCAGACGACGACGGTTCGGTGCGGAGCGTGCTTCGCGCGTTCGACCTGCTCGCCCTCTTCACGGAACACCGCCGGGTCTGGGCGGTCAAGGACCTCACCGCGGCCAGCGGGCTGGCGAAGACGACCGTGCTGCGGCTGGTCGCCACCTGCGAGCAGCGCGGCCTGCTGTGGACGCGGCCGGACGGGCGGATCACCGTCGGGCCCGGGATGCTGCGGTGGGCGCAGCTGGCGAACACGGCGTGGCAGCTGCCCGAGCCGGTCCGCCAGGTGCTGCGGGAGCTGGCCCGGGAATGCCGCGAAACCGTGAACCTCTACGTCCGCAGCACCTCCGTGCTGGTCTGCGTGGCACAGCAGGAGGGGCCGCTGGCGATCCGGCACGTCGGCCGCGTCGGGGACGAGCTGCCGCTCGGATCCGGGGCCGCCGGGCGGGTCCTCGACGGCACCGAGGGAGCTGCGGTCAGCCACGGTGAGCCGGAGGCGGGCGCGTCCAGCGTTGCCGCGCCGGTGCACGACGGCGACGGGCGGCTGCTGGCCGCGCTCGCGATCACCGGGCCCAGCAGCCGGTTCGGGCCCGGCGAAGTCGCTGCGTTCACCGAAGCCCTGGCCGCCGCTTCGGTGCGGATATCGCAGATCGGCCTCGCCACGCGGGCGGAATAGGCCACAGCCGGACGGAATCCGGCGCGTCGTTGGTTAGGCTTCCCGGCATGCCGAACCTGCTGGTGGTGGAAGACGACGCCGCGATCGGCAGCGTGCTCGAATCGACCCTCCGGCTGCACGGTCACCAGGTGTGCTGGTGCCGCGACGGGCGGAGCGCCCTGCAGGCCGCCGAGTCCGGCGACTTCGACCTCGTGCTGCTCGACCTCGGCCTGCCCGACCTCGACGGCGTCGAAGTCTGCCGCCGGCTGCGGGCCGCGCTGCCGGCCGCGGTGCTCGTCATCCTCACCGCGCGGCAGGAGGAGATGGACGTCGTCGTCGGCCTCGACGCCGGGGCGGATGACTACCTCACCAAGCCGATCCGGCTGGGCGAGCTGCTGGCCAGGGTGCGGGCGCACCTGCGGCGCGGCGCGCCGGCCGGGGCCCGGCCGCCGGTGATCGTCGGCGGGCTGACCGTCGACATCGCCGGCCGCCGCGCCACCCTGGGCGGGCGCGAGGTGGTGCTGCGCGCCAAGGAGTTCGACCTGCTGGCCCGGCTCGCCGAGCAACCCGGCGTCGCGGTCAGCCGCGAGACGCTGATGGCCGAGGTCTGGGACGCGCACTGGTACGGCTCGACGAAGACGCTGGACGTGCACATCGCGGCGGTGCGCCGCAAGCTGTCGGCAGCCGCCGGGCCCGAGGACGAGGTGCCGCGGATCGCCACCCTGCGCGGGCACGGCTACCGGCTGGAAGACCCGGCCCGGACCGCCGCCGAGGGGTAGCCGTGCGCCGCCGGATCACCTCGCTGACGGTGCTGGCCGCACTCGTCGCCACCCTGCTGTTCGCGTTGCCGCTGGGCTTCGCGGTGTGGCAGTACTACCACGACGACGCGAAGGGTGACCTGGAGCGGGCGGCGGACGCCGCCGCACTCTCCGTGTCCCACGAGCTGAACGCCGGCCTGCCGCCCGTGGTGCCGCGAGCCGAGGACGAGGACGAAGCCGAAGCCGACGTCGCGGTCTACAGCCCGGACGGGCGGCTCCTCGCCGGGCACGGGCCCGCCGTCGCCGGCGCGGTCGAGCGGCAGGCCGCCAAGGCCACGGCGGACGTCGTCATCGGCCGCGAGGACGACGAAATGGCGCTGGCGGTGCCGGTGGTCAGCGGCTCCCGGGTGACGGGCGTGGTCCGCGCCGCGCGGCCGCTGTCCCAGCTGCGGCTGCAGATCATCCTGACCTGGGTCGGCATGACCGGGCTCGCGGTCGTGACGACCGGGGTCAGCTGGCTGCTGGCCCGGCGGTTCACGAGGCGGCTCGTCCGGCCCCTGGAGGAGCTCGCCGTCACGGCCGAGCGGCTCGGCGACGGCGACTTCACGGCCCGGTCGCCGCGCGCGGGCATCCCCGAGATCGACCAGGTCGGCGAGACGCTGGACACCACCGCGGCCCGGATCGGCGAGACCCTGGAGCGCGAGCGCGCGTTCTCCGCGGAGGCGTCCCACCAGCTGCGCACGCCGCTGACCGGGCTGCGCCTGCAGCTCGAAGCCGCGCTGGAGACACCGGCGGCGGACCCGTACGCGGCCATCCGCGCCGGCATCGCGTCCGCCGACCGGCTGGAACGCACCATCGAGGACCTCCTGGCGCTGGGCCGCGAACGCCGGGCACCGCGGGCCGAGCTGGACCTCGGCGCGCTTCTCGAGGAAGTCCGGCAGACGGGCGAAGCGCTGCTCGGGCCGCAGGGGCGGGAGCTGCGGATCAGCCGTCAAGATCCCCCGGCGGCCCGCGTGGCGGCCGCGGCGGTCCGGCAGGTGCTCGGCGTCCTGCTGGACAACGCCGTGACGCACGGCCGCGGCACGGTCACGGTCCTGGCCCGCGACGCCGGGGACGCGCTGGCGATCGACGTCACCGACGAAGGCCCGGACCTGGGCGAAACGGACCCGTTCGCGACGACGCCCAGCGGCCACGGCATCGGCCTCCGCCTGGCCCGCAGCCTCGCCGAAGCCGAGGGCGGCCGCCTCCGCCTCAGCCGCCCCGCCCCACCCACGTTCACCCTCCTCCTCCCCGCCGCCCCACCCACCGACCCGGAGTGACAGGCCACGGTTCAGGTGGTCTGCCGCGGCTGGTCGTGAGTGGTAAGGAGGGTTCTAACCCTCCTTACCAC
>NZ_JBSGBK010000071.1:0-44872 GCF_053601215.1 Amycolatopsis sp. NPDC004772 | reverse complement strand
CAACCCGCAAGCAGGCGGCAGCGAGGCTACGAGCCAGGTCACCAGCGGCCAGGATCCCAACCACCGCAACAGCGGCAACACCACCCTGACACTGAGGGAGGCTAGTGATGAGTCGGGGTTTTGGTTCTGCTTCGCGCTGACGGCGGCTCGTTGGGGCAGGTCGGGTGGGTGCGCCGCCTGGAACCTGGTGCGGCGGGGAGGCGACGCGGCAGGTGTGGCTGTGGGGCAAAAGGAGCGGGCGCGGAGGCCGCGGGTGCGGGCGAAGGCGGTGCGGCGGGCGAAGGCGGTGCGGCGGGCGCCGGTAGGGCGAACGCCGGTAGGGCGAACGCCGGTAGGGCGGGCGCTGGTGAGGGGCTCGGGTGGGGGCGAAGCCGGGGCGGGGGCGGCGGTGCAGAGGATGCCGGCGCGGCGGCCCGGTAGGACAGGCACCGGTGCGGCGGGCGGGCGACGCGGGGTCGGAGGGCGCGGGGTCGAGCGAAGCCGGGGCGGCGGGCGGCGGTGCGGAGGGTGCGGGTGCGGGTCACGTGCTCACCGAAAGCGCCAGCGCGGAGGAAGCGGACGTAGGCGGCGCGGGTACCGATGATGCGGAGCGCGAGAGCCGCGAGCGCGAGGGGTGCGCATGCGGGAGTGCCGGGCGCCGCCGCTGCGGCTCCCGGCACTTCTGCTCCCCCGCTCAGGCTCAAGCCGTCCACTCGGGGTTGCGGCCCAGGTACCTCAGCAGCGTTGCCACTGCGTCGTCGGCCGGGGAGGGGTCCAGCGCCGGGGCGTATGCGAAGCCTCGCAGGGGCTCTGCCAGCTGGTGGGCCACCGGGAGGAGGTGGGCCGCCAATGCCGGCGTCAGCGGGGACTTCTGGCCCGTTGCCACCGCGATGTCCCATGCGTGGACCGCCGCGTCCAATGCTGCCGCTCCGACCGCTACCGGGGCCGGGAGGGCTCCCTGGGGCAACGGGGTCGGGACCGCCTCGGCGCCCCGGGACACCGTTGCGAACGCCGCGGTCGCCGCCGCCAGGGTGGGCTCCAAGAACTCCGAGGCCGTCACCGAAAGCGAACCCGAGGGGGCGAACGGGTTGAAGTCCGGGCCGCCCGTTCCGGTGATCGCCGCCGCGTAGCCGAGCTGGTCGCCTGCCGCGTGCTGGAGGACCTGGGTGACGTTCCACTCCGCGCACGGCGTCGGGACCGACCAGTCCGTCACGCCCGCGATCGCCGCGCGCAGGGCTTCGTGGGCGGCCTCGAGAACCGGCCAGCCGGCCTGCACGCCCGCGAAGAACTTGCGGATGTCCGCCACCAGGACCTCCGTGGCTTCGTGCGCCGCGTAGTGGCCCGCCGCGTCGCGGGGGCCGCCGCCGGTCGCCGTGACGTCGTAGGTGTTCCAGCTGACGATGTTCGCGTGGTCGCGCTCGGCGAACCTGCGGATCGACTGGAAGTCGCCCTTGAACATCGCCAGGGCCGTCGGGACCGTCGTCGGGCCCTCCGGGTGCGCCGTCGCGCGGGCGTTCTCGTAGTAGAAGCGGATCGACGAGCCGCCCGTGCGGGTCAGCCAGTACAGCGCCACGTTCGCCACCACGAACTCCGGGTCCAGGTGCTCGCCGAACAGCTGGGCGTTCCACGCCAGCAGGCCCAGCGGCGAGTCCGTCAGCGCGAACGCCAGCGTGTGCGGCTGCTGGCTGTGCAGGATGTTGAACGAGAACATGTTCTCCGAGAACCACTGCAGGTGCGCCAGCGCGGCCTGGTCGGCCTCGCTCAGGTCCGCCATCTCCGCCGGGTCGCCCGACGGGAACGAGAACAGCTGCGTGACGTGCACGCCGACGACCTTCTCCGGCGCGAGCCGCCCGATCTCCGGCGAGATCATCGACCCGCCGTCGTTGCCGACCGCGCCGTACTTCTCGTAGCCCAGCCGGCTCATCAGCTCGGCCCACGCCGCCGCCGTGCGGTGGGTGTCCCAGCCCGCCGAGCGGGTCGGACCCGAGAAGCCGAAGCCCGGCAGGGACGGGATGACCAGGTGGAACGCCGGCTCATCGGCCGACGCCGGCTCGGTCAGCGGGCCGATCACGTCCAGGTACTCCACGATCGAGCCCGGCCAGCCGTGCGTCAGCACCAGCGGCGTCGCGTCCGCCCGCGACGAGCGGACGTGCAGGAAGTGGATCTCCTCGCCGTCGATCTCCGCCACGAACTGCGGGTACGCGTTCAGCCGCGCCTCGAACGCCCGCCAGTCGAACTTCTCCAGCCAGTACTCGGCCAGCGCGCGGACCCGCTCGTTCGTGACGCCGTACTCGGCGGGCAGCTCGTCCGGCCACAGCGCCCCGCGCAGGCGGCTCTCCAGGTCCGCGAGGGCGGCCTGCGGGATCTCGACGCGGAACGGGCGGAGGGCGGGGACCGTCATGGTGAACTCCTCGGAAGAGTGGAACGGAATGCTTCGTTCCGAACTGTATCAGACCGGAACGATCCGTTCCAGTGGTAATCTCGGCGGATGCGCGAGACAGACACCGCCCTGCCCGGCCGCCGCGGTCAGGCCGCCCGCAACAACCTCGTGATCCTCGACGCCGCCCGGCACGTCTTCCTCGGCGATCCGAAGGCCCCGATCTCGCAGGTCGCCGAACGCGCCGGCGTCGGCATCAGCGCGCTCTACCGCCGCTACCCCAGCAAGGAAGCCCTGCTCTGCAAGATCTGCCACGACGGGCTGCTCATGTACATCGGCGAGGCCGAAGTCGCCGCGGAGGAGCCGGACGGCTGGGCGGCGCTGACCGGGTTCCTCGCCCGGGTCGTCGAACTCGACGTGCACTCCCTGACCGTCCACCTCGCCGGCACGTTCACCCCGACCCCCGAGATGGGCCGGGACGCGCGGCGGGCGGGCGAGCTGACCAAGCACCTGGTCGAGCGGGCGCACGCGTCCGGGCGGCTGCGCGCGGACGCCGTCGCCGAGGACATCGGCATGATCCTCGAGTGCTGCGCCGCCATCCGCGTCGACGACCAGGACCGGACGTCGGAGCTGCGCCACCGGTACCTCGCGCTGCTCGTCGAGGGGTTGTCGGCGAACGGTCCGGATCTGCCGGGCCCGCCGCCGCGGCCGGGTGAGATGAACGGCCGCTGGCGTCCCTCCTGACGGCGGCGCCGCAACGCGTCCGGATGGCGGTAACGAATTCCGGGAGTGCGACGACTGATCAGCGTCGGCTGTCCAGAAAAGACCCCAATGCACCATCAGTCAGAGCGGCATTCCCGGACCGGAACAGCGAGATGACGACTATGCAAAGAAGCTGGCGACGGACCACGATCCTGTCTTCGGTGGCCGCACTGGCCACGGCGTTCATCGCAATCGCCCCCGCCGCGCAGGCGGACACGCCCACCAGTTCCGTCGAAGTCAGTCCCACCACGGTGCTTCCGGGACAGACGTTCACGGTCACGCAAACCATTCACAACGACCGCGATTTCACGGTGACTTTCGCGAAGGGCGCCATTTACGGCACGCCGACCGCGATCGTCGACGTCGCCGATATCGTGTCCTGCACCAACACCACGGCGGTCGGCTGTTTCCAGGCCGGCAGCAGCTACCGCGCCGCCTTCGGCGACCTCGAGGCGGGCGGCACGAAGACCACGGTGTGGACCTTGCGCGTCAAGGACACCGCGACGCCGGGGCAGTTCACGCTGCAGCACCAGTTCGTCGGGGACAACTACTCCTTCGAAACCCTCGACGGCCCCGTGATCACCGTCGCCGAGCCGTCCACGCAGGCGGACGTCAAGGTCGCGCTGGGCGCCACCGGGCACGGCGGGCTGAACGCGCGCATCGACTACACGGTGACCGTGACGAACAACGGCCCGGCCGCGGCGACCGGAACCCGGGTCGTGGCCACGTATCCGGCCGGTCTGTCGTTCGCCAGCGGCAGCGGCTGCACCCACGTCAGCGGCACCCGGACCGTGAACTGTGACGTTGCTTCGCTGGCCAGCGGCACGTCGGTGACGCCGAAGTTCTCGGTGAACGGCGGCCTGCTCGCGCTCGGTTCGTACACCACGACGGCGAAGCGGACGGCGAGTTCGCCCGCGGATCCCAATGCCGCCAACGACAGCGCGTCGAAGACGTGCTCGGCGCTCACCGGGCTCATCGTGACCTGCTGAGGGTTCGCGAGAGGTGAACCGGGCTCGTGTCCTCCGCCAGGGACACGGGCCCGGTTCGCGTTTTCAGCCCGTGACCGAGGCGTACAGCTTCGCGATGTCGTCGTCGAAATAGGCGCTGTAGGAAACGTCCGGGGTGTCGCCGCCGAGCTGGTAACCGCCGATCACGCCGATGACGGCGCCGTCGGTGACCCACGGCCCGCCGCTGGTTCCGTCCGGGAAACCGGGGCACGCCACGCGCAACTGATAAGTGTCGGAACGCGTCGTGTCGCCCGCGCAGACCACCGGGGAATCGGTCGTGTCGGGGTAGCCCGTGAGGGTGATCCGGTGCTCGAATCCGCGATTCGTGCCGAGCACGTTCGCGCCGGTGAGGCTTTCCAGCGAGGCGGGGTTTCCGGCCTGCCGGACGGTCAGGAACGCGAAATCCAGATCGGGATCGTTCGACGACGTCCAGCCACCGGCGACGGCCACCGAGGTCACCGCCCACTGTCCGAACGGCGCGACGCCGTCGTGGTAGCCGGGGGCGAAGGTCATGCCGTCCCGGACGCAGTGCGCGGCGGTGAGGACGAGGTCGCCCGCCGTCGAGTGGACGACGCTCGCCGTGCAGAAGTGGCTTCCGTTCGCGAACAGCGCACCGACCGGGGACGCGGCGGGCTTCGCCGGTGCTGCGGTGGGGGTGGTGGGGACGGGAGTGGTGGTGATCGCGCCCGCGGCGTAGGCGTCGTCGGCGGTCGTGCCGGTGCCGAGGACCAGCCCGGTTCCCAGGACCAGCAACGCCGCCGCGGCCGTCAGCGCGGTGCGGGGAAACTTGATCGCCACCGGTCCAGATCACCACAGGGACGCCGTGTCCGCAGCGTGCGCGGGCCGATGCACAGCGACCTCATAGTGACCTCACAGCGCGGCACAGGCTCGGCTGCCGCGAGGGTCACCCATCCTCACCTGCGCTCCTGACTGTCCGCACAGGCCGAGGAACCCACATTCGGCGCCTCCCGCGCACCCATCCCCCTCGGTACGGTGACCGCATGATGCGGAAGGCCGTCGCCGTGCGGCGGGACGAGATCGTGCGGGCCGCTCTCGCGCAGATCCGGTCCCGGGGGATCGCCGGGGTGCGGGCCGCCGATGTCGCTCACTCACTCGATGTCAGCACCGCGCTGATCTTCTACCACTTCGGGACCCTCGAAACGCTCGTCATCGAAGCCTTCCGGCAGGCCGCCGAGCACGAACTGGGCAAGCTGGACCACGAGCTCGGCAAAGGCGGCCCCGCCGACAAGCGGCTGCGCGCCGTCCTCGCCCTGTACGGGCCCACCAAGCACGACAACTGGCCGCTGTGGATCGAAGCCGGCGCCGCCGCGATGCGCGACGCCGCCCTGCGGGCCGTGCTGCAGCGGCTCGACCTGCGGTGGCGGGACGCCGTCGTCGCGCTGATCGCGGAGGGTGTCGGGGCCGGGACCTTCCGGTGCCCCGATCCGCACGGCGCCGCGTGGCGGCTGACCGCGCTGCTCGACGGGCTCGCCGTCCAGGTCGTCGCCCGGCAGGGCACGGTCACCACCGGGGACTGCGAGCGGTGGGTCGCCCAGGCGATGGCGCACGAGCTCGGGTGTTGACCGGGGGATCAGGAGGGGCGATGAGCGGAACGGCGTTGCTCGAAGTGGCGTGGACCGACCCCGTCACCGGGTGCCGCGGCTACCTGGTGATCGACCGGCTCGTGCGCGGCGTCGCCAGCGGCGGGCTGCGGATGCGCCGCGGCTGCTCGCTGTTCGAGGTCCGCGGCCTGGCCCGCAGCATGACGCTCAAGGAAGGCCTCAACTACGACCCCGACGGCCGCTACATCCCCCTCGGCGGCGCCAAGGGCGGTATCGACTTCGACCCCTACGACGAGCGCGCCCGCGACGTCGTCGCCCGGTACCTGCACGCCATGCGGCCGCTCATCGAGCAGTACTGGACCATGGGTGAGGACCTGGGCCTGCGCCAGGACGTCATCGACGGCGTCATCGCCGAAATCGGCCTGCTCAGCCCGGTCCAGGCCGTCTACCCGCTGCTCGAAGACCGCGACGCGGCGACCGCCCGGCTCGCGGAGGCCTTCCGGATCGAGGTCGGCGGCCTGGGGCTCGACGAGCTGGTCGGCGGCCTCGGCGTCGCGCAGGCCACGCTCACCGGGCTCGAGCTGCTCGGCATGGCCGACCGGCCGAACCGGGTGGTGCTCCAGGGGTTCGGCGCGATGGGCGGCGCCACCGCCCGCTTCCTCGCCGACGCCGGGCTGCGCGTCGTCGGCGTCTCGGACGTGCGCGGGGTGGTCGCCAACCCGGACGGCCTCGACGTCGAGAACCTGCTCCGGCACCGCGACCGCTTCGGCGGCATCGACCGCGACAACCTCAAGCCCGGCGACGAGCTGCTGCCCCCGGAAGCGTGGCTGGACGTGCCGGCCGAGGTGCTGGTGCCGGCGGCGATCTCCTACTGCATCGACGCCGACAACCAGGCCAAGATCGGCGCGCACCTCATCGTCGAGGCCGCGAACCTGCCGGTCACCCCGGACGCCGAGGAGCTCCTCGACCGGCGCGGGATCCGCGTGGTGCCGGACTTCGTCGCCAACTCGGCGACCAACTCCTGGTGGTGGTGGACGCTGTTCGGCGACGTCGGCGCGGACGCCGAGGAAGCCTTCGGCAAGGTCCGCGCCCGGATGCGCGGCCTGGTGACCGGCATGTTCGAGGTCGCCACGCTCGACGGCCTCAGCCTCCGCGACGCCGCGCTGCAGCTGTCGGAGAAGAACCTCGAGGCCATCCAGGCCCGGTTCGGGTGAGGGAACGAATCCGCCCCCAAAGTAGTTGAGCGTTGTATGAAACTCGGCATCTACAGCTTCGGCGACCGCGCGCCGGACCCGCGCACCGGCGACCAGCCCACCGTCGCGCGGACGCTGGCCAACACCCTCGAGCGGATCAAGCTCGCCGACGACCTGGGCCTGGGCTTCTACGGCCTCGGCGAGCACCACCTCGACCAGTACGCGATCTCGAACCCCGGCACGGTGCTGGCCGCCGCCGCGAGCGTGACGAGCCGGATCACCCTGAGCTCCGCCGTCACCGTGCTGAGCACCGAGGACCCGGTCCGCCTCTACCAGCAGTTCACCACCCTCGACCAGCTCAGCCACGGCCGCGCCGAACTGCTCGCCGGGCGCGGGTCGTTCACCGAGTCCTTCCCGCTGTTCGGCAACGACCTCGGCGACTACGACGAGCTCTTCGAGGAGAAGCTCGCGCTGCTCCTGCGCATCGACCGCGAAGACCCGCTGACCTGGTCCGGCAAGTTCCGGCCGCCGCTGGAGAACGCGCGGATCCTGCCCCGGCCGTACGGGGAGCGCCTGCGCATCTCGGTCGGCACCGGCGGCAACCCCGAGTCGTCGATCCGCGCCGGCCTGCTCGGCCTGCCGGTGGTGTACGCGGTGATCGGCGGACAGCCCGAGCGCTTCGCCCCGCTCGTCGACCTCTATCGCCGCGCCGGGGAAGCGGGCGAACAGCAGGACCTGCACGTCACCATGGGCGCGATCGGCTTCATCGCCGAAAAGTCTCAGGACGCCAAGGAAACCTTCTACCCGTACTGGCTCGAGACGATGAAGTACGGCGCCCGCGCCCGCGGCTGGGCGGTCCCGACGCGCGCGGAGTACGACGAGTTCACCCGCGACGCGAACGCGCTGTTCGTCGGCAGCCCGCAGGAGATCGCCGAACGCCTGATCGCGGTCGGCAAGCTCACCGGCGCGGACCGGTACGCCATGCAGATGGACTGGTCCGGTGTCCCGCACGCCGAAGTCATGCGGGCCATCGAACTGCTCGGCACCGAGGTGCTCCCGCTGGTGGAAAAGGAGTTCTAGACGTCGTTCGCGGCGATGTAGCCGAACGTCATCGCGGGGCCGATGGTCGACCCCGCGCCGGCGTAGCTGTGGCCCATCACCGCCGCGCTCGCGTTGCCCGCCGCGTACAGGCCGGGGATCACCGAGCCGTCCGGGCGCAGCACGCGCGCCCGGGCGTCCGTGCGCATGCCGCCCTTCGTGCCGAGGTCGCCGGGGACCAGCCGCAGCGCGTAGTACGGCGCCTGCTTCAGCTGGGCCAGGCAGGAGTTCGGGGTCACCGACGGGTCCGTGTAGTAGTGGTCGTACGCACTCGCGCCGCGGCGGAAGTCGGGGTCGGCGCCGGCGCGGGCGAAGCCGTTGAAGCGGTCCACAGTGGACTTCAAGACGGCGGACGGCACGCCGATCTGCGTGGCCAGGCCCTGGACGCTCGACGCCTTGAAGACCGCGCCCGCGCTGTACCAGGCGTCCGGGAACGGCAGCAGCGGCGCGATGTCGCGGAAGAGGTACCGGTTGCGGTAGTTCTGGTCGACGATCAGCCAGGCCGGGATGTCCGGGGCCGCCGGGTTCTTGTCGTACATGGTGTGCACGACGTCGCTGTAGGGCGCGGCTTCGTTGACGAACCGCTGCCCGGCCTGGTTCACGATCAGCCCGCCGGGCAGGGTCCGCTCGGCCAGGCAGAAGTACGGGTCGCCCGGTGTCGGGATGGCCGGGCCCCACCAGGCGTCGTCCATCAGGTCGAGCGCGGCGCCGGCCCGCTGCCCGGCGCGGTGGCCGTCGCCGGTGTTCTCCTTCGCGCCGACGGTCCAGTCGGTGCCGATCGGCTGCCGCTGGTACTGCGCGCGCATCGCCGCGTTGTGCTCGAACCCGCCGGAGCCGACGATCACCCCGCGCCGGGCCCGCACCAGCCCGCTCGGCGTCACCACCCCGGTCACCGCGCCGTTTTCGACGTTCAGGTCGACGAGCGGGGTGTTGAGCAGCACCGGGACGTTCGCCCGCTGCAGGCCCACGCGCAGGCCGGCGGCGAGCGACTGCCCCATGGTGAGCGGCTTCTGCCCGGCCAGCGCGGCAGCGGTGCCGCGGGCGAGGCACTCGGCGGCGACCGCGGCACCCTTGGCGTTCACCAGGGCCAGGTTCAGCCACTTGTAGTCGGCGCTGAAGACGACGAGCCCGGGCGGGGTGGCGAGGTAGGGCGGGTTCAGGTTCGCCAGCTCGGCGCCGAGCAGGTTCCCGTCGAACTGGTCCGGCTCGATCGACCGGCCGTTCGGCAGCCCGCCCGGCAGCTCCGGGTAGTAGTCGCTGTAGCCCTCCATGAAGCGGAACCGCAGCGGGCTGTTGGCCAGGACGAACGAGATCATCGCCGGGCCGTTGCGCAGGAAGGCCTCCTGACGCGCGGCCGGCACGTCCGGGCCGACGACGGCGGCGAGGTACTGCGCGGCCTTCGCGGGCGTGTCCGGGACGCCCGCGGCGAGCAGCACCTGGTTGTTGGGGATCCAGATGCCGGCCCCGGACCGGGCCGCGGACCCGCCGAAGGTCGGCGCCTTCTCGAGCACGACGACGCTCAGCCCGCGTTTGGCCGCGGTCAGCGCGGCGGTCATGCCGGCGGCGCCGGAGCCGACCACGACGACGTCGTACTCCCCCGCCGGCGCCGCGGCGGCCGGGGCCGCGAGCCCGGCGGTGACGGCGAGGCCCACCCCAGCGGCGCTGCCACGGAGGAGCTGGCGGCGGGTCAGGTCGGCATCCATGGCGACTCCTCGCTCGCGGGAACGGCGAGGGTCATGGTCTCCGGCACGGCCCCGAACTGGAACAGGTTCTACCCGAGTGGAGCAGTGCCGCCCGGCGCGGCTCGGCCGCCGGAGTCAATGGGAACGGGCATTCGGCGCAGGCTCACCCCCGCCAGGTCACCGGCACCTCCTCCGGCCCGCGCACCGACAGCGGCGGCCGCCAGGTGATCGTCTCCCACGGTACCGCCAGGTCCAGCCCCGGCAGCCGGTCCAGCAGCGCCCGCAGCGCGATCTCCCCTTCGAGCCGGGCGAGTGCCGCGCCCAGGCAGAAGTGGATGCCGTGCCCGAAGCCGAGCTGCGGTGCGTCCTTCCGGCGGATGTCGAACGCCGCCGCCGACGGGAACGCGTTCTCGTCTCGGTTCGCGGCCCCGACGTGTGCCAGCACCGCCTCCCCGCGGCGCACCAGCACCCCGCTCAGCGTGACGTCCTCCAGCGCGACGCGCAGCAGGGACGAGTCGACCGGGCCGTCGTAGCGCATGATCTCCTCGACCGCCCCCGGCGTCAGCGCGGGATCGGCACGCAACGCCGCCAGCTGCTCCGGGTGCCGGCTCAGCAGGACGATCCCGCAGCCGATCAGGCTGACCGTCGTCTCGTGGCCGGCGAGCAGCAGCTGGGTGGCCAGGTCGATCAGCTCCGGCTCGGTGAGCCGGTCGCCGTCCTCGTCGCGGGCGTGCACCAGCGCGCTCAGGAAGTCGTCCGCGGGCCGGGCGCGCTTCTCCGCCACCAGCGCGGCCATGTCCTCGGCGCCGTCGCGGCGGGCCTGCTCGACGTCGGCGGGCGCGTGCTGCATCGGCGTCACGATCACGCGCGACCACCGCGCGAACCGCGCGCGGCCGGCGAACGGGACGCCGAGCAGCTCGCACATGACCAGCGTCGGCAGTGGGAAGGCGAACGCCTCGACCAGGTTCGCCGGCGGCCCGTGCGCGATCATCGCGTCGACGAGCTCGTCGGCGATCTCCTGGATCCGCGGCCGCAGCGCGGCGATCCGGCGGACGGTGAACGCCTGCGCCGACAGCCGCCGCAGGCGCGTGTGGTCGGGCGGGTCCAGGTTCAGGATGCTGTGCTCGCCGGTCGAGAAATCGCCCGGCTCGATCAGGCACGGCGCACCCGGGTACAGCAGGTTGCGGCTGAACCGCGGGTCGGAGAAGACCGTGCGGACGTCGTCGTAGCGGGTCACCAGCCAGCCTTCGTGCCCGCTGGGGAACGCGATCCGGGACATCGGCGGGTGCCCGGCGTAGACCTCCCCCATCGGGACGGCGGGGTGGTCCTTCTCGGCGGGGTAGACGGCGGTCATGCCGCCGATGATGGGCGCCCTTCCCGGCGTCGCGGAAGGTGCCCGGCCACGGGAAACCCGTCCGGACGCCGGAAACCGCCCGGACGGCCTCACCCGCGGGGTGTCCTATGTGGACATAAGCAGTAAGTTGACGTCCTCCTCAAGTTGTGGCTAAGTTGAGAGCGTACTCAACTTGAGGAGGTTGCTTTGCCGAAAGTGCTCGCCGTCCTGGGGGCCGGCCCCGGACTGGGCCTGTCGATCGCCCACCGGTTCGGCCGCGAAGGCTTCACGACCGCGCTGGTTTCCCGCACCGACACGCGGCACGCGAGTTACCGCGCGTCCCTGGCCGGGATCGATGCCCGCACCTACACGGCCGACGTCACCGAGGAAGACGGGCTTCGCGACGTGCTCGTCCGCATCACCGCCGACGCCGGCGAGATCGACACGGTGTACTTCGGGCCGGCCGACGCTACGGCGGGCCCGGGCATCACGCCGCTCACCGAAGCCGGTGCCGGCACCCTGCGCGCCACGTTCGATTCCGTCGTGCGCCCGGCGGCGCAACTGGTCGAAGCCGTGCTGCCGGGCCTGGTGAAGCGCGGCTCGGGGTCGTTGCTCTTCGCCGGTGGCCTGAGCGGCAAGTACCCGATGCCGATGCTCGGCAGCCTCGCCCCGGCGTCGGCGGCGCTGCGGATGTACGTGCTCACGCTGCACGAGGCCCTGCGCGAAACGGGCGTCCACGCCGGGATCCTCACCATCGGCGGCCTCATCGAGCGCGGCGACATCCACCGCGCGTTCACCGCGCAGGACCACGGCTTCAGCGTCGGCACGCTCGATCCGGACGACATCGCCGAACGGGCGTGGCAGGTCTACACCGAGCGGGAAGCCGAAGCGGAGTTCAACGCGATGGCGGCGGTCTAGGCGAGATAAGCGAGTTCCGGGTGCGCGGCGGCGTAGGCGTCGAGCAGCCGCCGGGCGACCGGCACCGAGCCGACCAGCGGGTGCAGCGCGAACGCCCGCAGCGCCGCCGCCCGCGAACCCGTCGTCGCCGCTTCGATCACGGCCCGCTCGACGGCCTTGACCGTCGTCACCAGGCCGAGCGCGTGGTCGGCGAGGGGCCCGGTGGCGAGCGGGCGGGCGCCGCCGGCGTCGACGGCGCACGGAACCTCGACGACCGCGTCACCCGGCACACCTGGCAGCGCGGAACCGTTGCGGACGTTCAGGATCAGCGTCGTGCGTTCGCCGTGCGCGAGGGCGCGCATCAAGGCCAGCGCGACCTTCTCGTAGCCGCCGCCTTCGAGGTCGTCACGCTCCCCTTCGCGCGTTTCGGCCATGTACGTCGCTTCGCGTTCCAGGCGCGTGCGTTCCCACGAAGCCAGCGAAGGTTCCGCGTAGAAACCGCGTTGCTGCTCGAGGAGGAACGCCCCGCGCGACTCCGAACCCGCGGCCTCGCGGGCGAAGTAGTAGTAATGCAGGTATTCGTTGGGGATCGCGCCGAGCGTGCGCAGCCAGTCCGCGCCGAAGAGCCGGCCCTCCTCGAACGACTCGCACGCGGCGGAGTCGGCCAGCAGCCGCGGCAGGACGTCCTCGCCGCCGACCCGCACCGAGCGGAGCCAGCCGAGGTGGTTGAGCCCCGCGTAGTCGAACTTCGCCGCCGCCGCGTCGATCCCGAGCGCCCGGCCGACGCGGCGGCAGAGCCCGACCGGCGAGTCGCAGATGCCGATCACCCGGCCGCCGAGGTGCGCGGCCATCGCTTCGGTGACCAGCCCCGCGGGGTTGGTGAAGTTGATGACCCACGCGCGCGGCGCCAGCTCGCCGACCAGCCGCGCGAGGGCGACCGCGACCGGGACCGTCCGGAGTCCGTAGGCGATCCCGCCCGCGCCGGCGGTTTCCTGGCCCAGCACGCCTTCCGCGTGCGCGATCCGCTCGTCCAGCCGGCGGCCGCGCAGGCCGCCGACGCGGATGGCCGAGAACACGAAGTCCACATCGGACACCGCGGTGGCGAGGTCGGTGGTGGTGAGGACCCGTGGCGCGTCCGCGACGCCGTCCGCCTGCTCGGCCAGGACCCGTTCGATCGCCGCGAGGCGCCCGGCGTCGACGTCGTGCAGGACGAGCTCGGTGACCTCGCCTCCGTCCAGCAGCGCCCCGTGCACCAGCGGCACGCGGAACCCGCCGCCGCCGAGGATCGCCAGCCTCATGGGCGGCCGCTTCGCTCGTTCGAGTCACAGCCGTGCCGCATTCGCCGACCCTAGCAGCCGGGAGCACGCAATCCGTGGCCGAAACGGCCCAGCTCTTGCGATTCTCCGTTCGCTGACGCAGGCTCGGGCCGACCACCCGAGTGATCGCCGTGGAGGCGCCCGTGCCGGCTGAGCCCACCCCCGAAGTCGACGTCTTCCTGTCCGGCCTGCTGTTCTTCGACCTGGTCTTCACCGGGCTCGAACGCCCGCCGGCGCCGGGCACCGAGGTGTGGACGGGCGGCATGGGCTCGGGGCCGGGCGGGATCGCGAACTTCGCCGTCGCGCTGAGCCGGCTCGGCCTGCGGACGTCGCTGGCGGCGGCGTTCGGCACCGACGTCTACGGGCGCTACTGCTGGGACGTGCTGGCCCGCCAGGAGCACATCGACCTGTCGCGGTCGCGGCGGTTCCCGGAGTGGCATTCGCCGGTGACGGTCTCGCTGGCCTACGCGGACGACCGCGCGATGGTCACCCACGGCCACCCGCCGCCCGTCCCGGTCGCGGAGCTCGCCGGTTCGCCGCCGCCGAGCCGGGCGACGGTGGCGCACATCGGCCTCGACACCGCCGAATGGGTGCACAGCGCGCACCAGTCGGGCAGCCTGGTGTTCGCCGACGTCGGCTGGGACCCGTCCGAGGCCTGGTCGCCGGCGCTGCTGGAGCAGCTGGGGTGCTGCCACGCGTTCGTGCCGAACGAGATCGAGGCGATGCGCTACACCCGCACGGACACGCCCGAGGCGGCGCTGGCCCGGCTGGCGGAGCTGGTCCCGATCGCGGTGATCACCCGCGGCGGCGAGGGGGTGCTGGCGGTGGACGGGACGACCGGCGAGACGGCGGCGGTCCCGGCGCTGCCGGTCGACGTGCTCGACGCGACGGGCGCGGGCGACGTGTTCGGCGCCGGGTTCGTGGCCGCGACGCTGACGGGCTGGCCGCTGGTGGAGCGGCTGCGGTTCGCGTGCCTGACGGCGAGCCTGTCGGTCCAGCACTTCGGTGGCGCGCTGGCCGCCCCGGGCTGGCACGAGATCGCGCAGTGGCACGCGCGGACCCGCAGCCCGGAGTACGCGTTCCTGGACGACGTGCTGCCGTCCGAAACCGTGGCCGGCACCCGCCGCGGCCCGGTGACCCTCGGCTTCGGCGACGACGCCTGGCGCTGACCCGGCCCAGGTGCCGGCCCTGACCAGCTGATGGACGCCGAGCCTGCCTTCCACGTGGACAGCGCGCTGCTGCCGGGGATGGCCGAGGTCGACTGGCTGACGGCGTCGGCCGCGAGGAGACGCGAGAGCACCTCCCGCGCTCTCGCGTCTCCTCGGCGGCTAACCGTCCAAACGGGACCAGAACGCGGTCAGGGCGCGCACCACCGGGTGCGGGTCCGTCACCGGCCACCAGTGCCCGGTACCGGGGAGCTCGGCGATCTCGGCACCGGCGGCCTCGCCGGCGAACCGGTGCTGCGCGGGAGTTCCGCTGGCCTGGTCGGCGTCCGCGAGGGCGATCAGGGCCAGCCCGGGCCGTTGCCGGGCCTTCGCGAGGTCGCGGCCCGCCTCGGCCATCGCGGGCTGGGCGGCCGACCGCAGGAGCGAGAGCACCGCCCGCCCCATGCCGTCGTCCATCCCGGCGGCCACGCGTTCCGCGGCCGGGCCGGTCATCCCGAGCGCGGTGACGACCGCCAGCCGCTGCTCGAAACTGCCGCCGAAGATCTCCTTCACCGAGGCCTCGCCCGCCCCTTCCTGCTGCCACACCTGCGCCCGCGCGTGCCAGACGTAGTCCGGCGCGAAGAGGCCGAGCGCGTCCGAGGCCCAGCTGCGGATCAGGTCCGGGCGGGTCATCGCGATCCGGGCGACGTGCGCGCCGCCCCAGTCGTGGCCGACGAGGTCGACCGGTTCCTTGAACTGCTCCAGCCGCGCGGCGAGCCACTCGCCGTAGCCCGCCACCGTGGCGGAGAAGCCGTCCGACGCGGGCACCCCGAAACCGGGCGGGGACAGCGTCACCGCGTCGTCCCGGCCGAGGGCGGCGATCAGCGGTCCCCACACGCCTGAGTTCTGCGGGTTGCCGTGCACGAGTACCAGGGGAACAGCCATCTCCACTCCTAACTTGCGTGCATGTATGCAAGTAAGTGTAGCAGCGGCCGACGCCGGGCGGTCATGGCCGGAAACTACGGCGCGACGGCGAACGCCGCGCGGACCGAGCGCGTCGCCTCGCGGATGAGGGCGGGGACGTTGCGCACCGGGGGCTGGGCGATGAGCTGCAGCCCGGTCCCCCGGACCAGGGCGACGACCAGCACAGCGGCCGCGGCCGGGTGCACGTCGGACCGGACGGACCCGTCGGCGACGCCCTGGCGGACCACGTCCGCCAGCAGCTGCCGGAAGTCGGCGTCCCGGCGGGCGAACAGCGGCGCCAGCAGGGGGTCGGCCGCGATCGCCTCGCCCCACAGCTGCAGGAAGGCGCGCGCCGACGGGGTGCGCCGCACGACGTTGCGCAGGTACGCCTCGACGATCCGCACCAGGTGCTCCAGGCCGTCCCCGTCGTAGGCGGGGACGTCGAACCGCTGCGCCGCGTCGAGTACGGCTTCCAGCAGCCGTTCCCGGCTGCCGAAGTGGTGGTAGACGATGCCGCGGCTGTAGCCGGCGGCTTCCCCGACCTCGGCGAGGGTGACGGCGCGCGAGCCGCTGCGCGCGATGAGCGCCATGGCCGCGTCCAGCACGCGCCGCTCGGTCTCGGCGCGTCGTTGCTCCTGCGTTCGCCTCGCCGGACGATCGGTCATGCGCGGTGCTCCCCTGCCGGGCGTAGTGGTCGACGAAGTGTGCCACGCTCCGCCGACCACCGGGCCGGCCGGACCTACCCCACCGACACCCGCAGGATCTTGTTGTGGCTGTTGTGCGGTGTGCTGTCCTTGTCGCCGTCCACGCTGGTGGCCAGCCACATCTGCCCGTCCGGCGCGGGCTCGGCCGTGCGGAGCCGGCCGTAGGTGCCGTTGAAGAACGTCTGGAAGTTCGTCAGCGAGCTGCCGCTGATCACCGCGCGGTAGAGCCGCGCTCCGCGCTGGCAAGCCACGTACAGCGCGTCACGGATGATCGTGATGCCGCTGCACGAACCCTGCGCCACCGGGTACGTCTTCTTCGGCGCGATGAACCCGTCGCACGAACCCGACGTCCCTTCGCAGGACGGCCAGCCGTAGTTGCCGCCCTTCACGATCAGGTTCGTCTCGTCCATGACGCTGTTGCCGAACTCCTGCTCCCACAACCGGCCTTGGGAGTCGAACGCCAGGCCCTGGACGTTGCGGTGGCCGTAGCTCCACACCGCGTTGTGGAACGGGTTGTCCGCCGGGATCGAGCCGTCCGGGTTGATCCGCAGCACCTTTCCGTTGAGGCTGCCGGTGTTCGGGGCGTTGCCGCTGTTCTGCGCGTCGCCCGTGCCCGCGAACAGGTAGCGGCCGTCCGGGCTGAACCGCAGCCGGCCGCCGTTGTGGAACTTGTTGCGCGCGATGCCGGTCAGCAGGACCTGCTCGGTGCTCGTGGTCAGCGAATCGGCGGCCGGGTCGTACTTGATCCGCACGATCCGGTTGTCGCTGCCCGAAGTGTGCATGATGTAGAGCCAGTGGTCCGAGCCGAACGACACCGGGTTGATCTCCAGCCCGGTCAGGCCGCCTTCGCCGTCGGTGCTCTGCACGTCCGGGACGGTGCCGATCGTCTTTTTCGCGCCGGTCTTCGGGTTCAGGTGGACGATGGCGTGCGCGTCACGCTGGTTGTAGAGGATCGTGCCGTCCGGCAGGGTCACCAGGCCCCACACGACGTCGTCGTCCGTGCCGACCTGCGTGGCGCCGCAGACCCCCTGCGACGGCGTGCAGTTCGACCCGCCGGTGGTGGTGACGTCCAGGACCGGCGTGCTCGGGTCGCCGAGGTTGCCGTTCCCGTCGACCGCCCGCACCTGGAGGTGGTAGGCGGTGTTCGGGGTCAGGCCGCCGAGCGTGGTGCTCGCGGTGTCGGACGTCCCGATCTGCGTGGTGCCGTGGTAGATCCGGTAGCCGGTGACGCCGACGTCGTCGGTCGACGCCGTCCACGCGAGCCCGATCGAGGTGCTGTTCACGGCGGTGGTGTGCACGTTCGTCGGCGCGGACGGCGGCGTGTGGTCGTCCGACGGCGGTGTCTTCACCTGGAGCGTTCCGCTGGCCTGGGAGACGTTCCCGGCGGCGTCGCGGGCGTTGACGTAGAAGCCGTAGCTGCCGTTCGGGCCGAGGTTGCCGCAGGTCGCGGTGAGCGCGCCGGTGGTGCCGGCGCAGAGCTGGCCGTCGCGGTAGACGTCGTAGCCGGTGACGCCGGTGTTGTCGGTCGCCGCGGTCCACTCGATCGTGGCACTCGTGGGGGTGACCCCGACGAGCGTCGGCGTGCCGGGCGGCGACGGCGACTGGACGTCGCCACCCGAACCGTAGACGCCGAATTCCTGCAGCGAATAGCCCTTCGACGAGTCGGTGCGGCAGCGTTTCGTGCCGTACACCCGGACGTACCGGCCGGTGCCGTCGAGGGCGGTGAGGTCCTCGACGCCGCCCTTGCCCGCGTCCGTCGCGTAGATCTTCGTCCAGGTGACGTGGTCGGTGGACGTGTCGATTTCGTAGGCGGTGGCGCAGGAAGCGTCCCACTGCAGCCGGACGCGGCTGACGTGCACCGCCGCGCCGAGGTCCACGTAAATCCACTGTGGATCGACGCCGGCCGCGCTCGCCCAGCGGGTCGAGCTGTCGCCGTCGACCGCGTTCGCCGCCGGGCAGCAGCCGCCCGACGAGGACGCGGTGACCGGCTTTCCCTGTGACAGCAACGGGTCCGCGGCGGCCGCCGGGGTGCTCGCCGCGGCGGCGAGCACGACCGCGATCGCCCCCGCCCGGATCAGTCGACTCATACCGTCCTCCATGGCTGATGACGACGGCGGAGGTCGGGAAAACCCTACGAGCACGGCGGTCCGGTGGTCAACCGGCGTCCCGGCCAACGGGCAGCACCCGGCCGAGGAAACCGCGGATGTACCCGGCGATCGAATCCAGGTGCGTCTCGAGGGCGAAATGGCCGGAATCGAGCAGGTGGATTTCGGCGTCGGGCAGGTCGCGGGCGTAGGCGCGGGCGCCGTCGGCGATGAAGATCTCGTCGTTGCCGCCCCAGACGGCGAGCAGCGGCACCCGGCTGGTCCGGAAGTACTCGTGGAACTTCGGGTACAGGCCGATGTTGTGGTGGTAGCCGGCGAGCAGCGCCTGCTGGATCGCGGCGGCGCCGGGCCGGTCGAGCAGCGCCTGGTCGTGGATCCAGACGTCCGGGCTGACCAGCGTGGGGTCGGGCACGCCGTCGAGGTACTGCGCCTTGGTGGCTTCGAGGGTGACCATGCCGCGCAGGTCGTCCTCGGTCAGCGTGCCGGCGGCGAGCTTCTGCGGGAGCCCGGCGCCGAGGCCGTCGACGTAGGCGTTGCCGTTCTGGGTGACGATCGCGGTCACCCGATCGGGGTTCGCGGTCGCGATGCGCAGGCCGACCGGCGCGCCGAAGTCCTGGATGTAGAGCGCGAAGCGGCCGAGGCCGAGCTGGTCGAGCAGGCCGAGCGTGAGTTCGGCGAGCGCGTCGAAGGTGTAGGTGAACTCGCTGGTGGACGGGGCATCGGAGGCACCGGCGCCGAGGTAGTCCGGCGCGACGACGTGGTAGCGGTCGGCCAGGGCGGGGATGAGGTGCCGGAACATGTGCGAGCTCGTCGGGAAGCCGTGGAGCAGCACGATCGTCGGCGCGTCGGCGGGGCCGGCCTCCCGGTAGAAGAGCCGGTGGCCGTCGACGGTGGCGTAGCGGTGGTGCACGGTTGCCTCCCTGCGTCTCATGGTTACTTGCTCATTTATCCATGAGACGGCGTAGGCTGTCAACGGTCGGGGACACTCGGGGGACGGACATCGGGAGGCGGACATGGTCACGGCGGCACCGGGCGAGGACCGCTCGCCGGCGTTGGCGCTGGTCAACACCCAGCGCGTGGCGGCGGACGACCTCGCCTCACCCGGCTCGGCGGTTTCGTGGCTGGGCTCGCGCGGGCTGGCGGCGGCGGTGCCGGACGCGGCGTCGCTGCGCCGGCTGACGGAGTTGCGTTCGGCGGTCCGCGAGCTGCTGGCGGCGCTGGCCTCGGGCGGTGCGCCCTCCCCGGCGGCGGTGTCGGCGGTGAACGCGGCGGCCCGCGCGGACGGGGCCGCGCTCGCGCTGACCTGGGGCGACGGGCCGGCCCGGTCGTGGGACAGCGCCCGGCCGGGCGGCCTCGACGCGGCGGTGGGGGCGCTGGCCCGCGACGCGATCGAGGTGGTGAGCGGCGAGCTGGGGCCGTTGCTGCGGCCGTGCGAGGCCCACGGGTGCATCAGGTACTACGTCCGCGAGCACGCCCGCCGCCGCTGGTGCTCGACGACCTGCGGCGACCGGGTGCGCGCTGCCCGGCACCAGCGATTGGTGGTCGAGCAGCGCGACGGATCCCGCTGAGGCCCGCCGGAAGGTCGGGCGCGAGTCAGTCGACCAGGGCGCCGCAGCTGACGTTGACCGTGGCGGCCGTCATCGAGGCCGCCCGGTCCGACGCGACGAACGCCGCCACCGCTCCCACGTCGGCCAGGGTGGCCGCGCGGCCGAGCATCGTCTTGCCCGCGATGTTCTCCTCCAGCTCCGCGCGGCCGGCGAAACCGTCCGGGATCGTCTCCGGGATGCCACCGGTGCGGAGCGTCACCGTGCGGATCCCGTGCGGCCCCAGTTCGGCCGCGAGCTGGCGGCGCATCGCCTCCAGCGCGTGGAACGCCACCTGCAGCCCGCCGACCGAGAACTCCCGCGCCGGGTCGCCCGCGCCGCCGAAGAACAGGATCGCCCCCGATCGCCGGCCGATCATGTGCCGGGCGGCCGCGCGGGCGGTCAGGAACTGGGTGCGGACCGCCGTCAGCACCGGGCGCTCGTAGTCCGCGAGGGCCATCTCCACCAGCGGGGTGCCCTGGACGTCGCCGTGGCCGATCAGGTTGAACGAGACGCCGATCCCGCCCTCGGCCGCCACCGCCGCGGCGTGCTCGTCGACCGCGCGCTCGTCGAGGGCGTCGACCTCCGCCGTCTCGGCCCGGCAGCCGGACGCGCGGATCCGGCCGGCGACCTCCTCCAGCCGGGAGCGGGTGCGGCCGGCGAGGAACACCCGCGCGCCCTCCTCCGCGAAGGCGGTGGCCACCGCCGTGCCGATCCGCCCCGCGGCGCCGTAGACGATCGCGTTCTTGCCGGCGAGCAACGTCATGAAGTCCTCCCGAGTGTCCGGTTTTACCGGTGCGTCGAACGGGCGCGCCCGGAATCGACACGTCAGGGCCGCGGAACCCCGACCGGGTTCGGCATCGTGACCAGCCCGCGGTCGATCACCGCCCGGCTCAGCGGCACCGCCAGCGCCAGCAGCCGGTCGACGTCGGGGCCCAGCGCCGCCACCGGGGCCGCCGCCAGCCGGTCCGTGTCGTCCTCGACGCCGCGGCGCAGGGCACGGCCCGCCTCGGTGAGGACGCCGTCCGCGTCGAGGATGCCGCGGGCCCGCAGCCGCTCGGCGGCTGCGTCCCACTGCGCGTCCGTCCAGCCGCGGTGGGGCTGGATGTCGGCGCGGGCGAGCACGCCGTCCCCGATGTGGGTGAGCGTCGTCTCCAGGCCGCTCAGCCCGGCGTGGACCGCCGCGAGGACGTGGCCGTCGCCGCGGTGCTCACGCAGGATCGTCGCGGCCAGCCACAGGCTCGACAGCGCGTCCGCCGGCTTCGGCACCGCCGCCCACGCCGCCGCGAGCGGGCGGCCGCCGAACTCGCACGCGTCCACCGCCCGCCACAGCAGCGCGCTCAGCTCCGAGACGTCGTCCGCGACCGTGCACAGCGCCGACGCCACCGCGGCCATCCGCGAGCCGACGACGGCCTCGGGCGAGGCGAACGACCAGGCGTCCGGCAAGGCCCGCGCCACCATCGACGGCGCGAAGCCGAACAGCATCGCCGTCGCAGCTTCGGGGCCGATCGGGCCGAGAGGAGCCAGCCGCCCCGCGAAGTAGCCCATCCAGTAGCCACGCAGGCCGGCCGCCTTCGCCGCTTCGGCCGTCTGAGGCGCGAAGTAGACGACGGCGTGCAGTGGTTCCACAGCCGCCCAGAGGCGACGAGCTGTCATGGGCCCTCCTCACGGGGTCAGCCGGTGCCGTCACATGCTCCCGGATTTCACCCCCAGGCGACCGGCAGTTCCCGGACCCCGTACACGAGCGTGTTGTGCTTGAACTCCAGCTCCTCCCGCGTCACCCCCAGCCGCAAATCCGGCACACGCCGGAACAAGCCCGTCAACGCTTCCTGCAGCTCCACCCGGGCCAGCTGCTGACCCACGCACTGGTGCGCTCCGAAGCCGAACGCCACGTGCGTCCGGGGCGACTCGCGGCCGAAGTCCAGCTTGTCCGCGCCCGTGAACACGGACTCGTCCCGGTTCGCCGAGTTCAACGCCGCCACCAGCCACTCGCCCGCCCGCACCGACCGGGCGCCGATCTGCACGTCCGCTGTCGCGTATCGCAGCACGCCCCACTGCACCACCGACAGGTACCGCAGCAGTTCCTCCACCGCGCGGTCCGGCGAGGCGAGCGCGCCGGCGAGCAGGCCCGGGTTCTCCAGCAGGACCAGTGTGCTCAGCGCGATCATGTTGGCCGTCGTCTCGTGGCCCGCCACCAGCAGGCTCAGGCCGAGCACCACCAGTTCTTCCATGGTCAACGCGTCGGAAGCACCGGATGACAGCCTGCTGAACAGATCGTCCTGCGGATTCCGCTGCTTCGAGACGAACAACTCGGCGAGAAACCCCGAAAGCGTGTCGTACGCCTCCTCGCCTTCCTCACGCGTCGCGTCCGTGCTCACCAACGTCGCACTCTGGCGCTGGAAGTGCGACCGATCCTCGTACGGCACCCCGAGCAGCTCGCAGATCACCAGCGACGGGATCGGCAACGCGAAGTCCTGCACCAGATCCGCGTGGCCGGGCCGCGCGAGCATCGCGTCGAGGTGGCTCTCCACCAGCGAACGCACGTACCCCCGCAACGCCTCCACGCGCCGCACCGTGAACTCCGCGATCACCTTCTTCCGGAGCCGGGCGTGCGCGGCCCCGTCGAGCTGGATGATCGAACCCGGGCTGACTTCGAAATCCAGGTCCGCGTTCGGGTTCACGTGCACCGAAGACGCGCCGCGCGAGCTCAGCGTGCGGTCGGCGAGCACCGCGCGGACGTCGGCGTACCGGGTCACCAGCCACGCGTCCATGCCCGCCGGGCAGCGCACCTTGGCCGTCGGTGCGGTTTCCCGGAGGGTGGCGAAGGTCCCGGGCGGGTCGAACGGGCAGCCGGCCGGCCGGGTCGTCGGGAGGGCCGGGGTTTCGGGAGCGGCCGTCACGGCGGATCCCCTCTCTCTTCCGGTGGTTCCAACACTTCCACCATGGAGAGAACGGCGGCCGCGCGCCGCCCATCCGACCCGGATGGCCTAGCGGGCGCCGTACGCGCCGCCGTTCACGGGCACGACCTGGCCGGTGACGTGCGCGGCGTCCGGCGCGGCCAGGAACGACACCGTGGCCGCGATCTCCTCCGGGCGGCCGGCCCGCCCGTTGAACGCCAGTGCGATCCGCGGCTCCAGCCACTCGTCGGTCAGCGTGCCGTGGAAGAACTCCGTGTCGAGGACGACGCCCGGCGCGACGACGTTCGCCGTGCCCGTGGCGCCCAGTTGCCGCGCGAGGTCGGTGTTCCACGCCTCGATCGCCGCCTTCGCCGCGCCGTACGAGCCTGAGCCCTGCTTCGCCGCGATGGAGCCGAGCGTCACAACCCGCACGTTGTCCGCGAAACGCGGCTTCAGCGCCGCGGTGACGAGCACGGCGGAGAGCACGTTGGCTTCGAAGTTCGCCTGCCACGCGTCGGCGAGGCCCTTCAGGTCGCCGGCCGCGGGTGCCTCCCGGACCCGGTCGGTGTTGCCGCCGGCGTTGTTGACCAGGACGTCCACCCGCCCGGGCAGGTCCGCCAGCGCGGCCTGCACCGCCGCCGGGTCGCTCGCGTCGAAGGACACCGCCCGCGCGCCGATCTTCTCCGCCGCCGCTTCGAGGACGTCCTTGCGCCGCCCGGTGACGGTCACCCGCTCGCCCGCCGCCGCGAACCGGGCGGCGATCGCCAGCCCGATGCCGGTGCCGCCCCCGGTGACCACGATTTCCCGCTGTTCGCTCATGCCGCCATCTTCGCCGAGAACTCCCGGCGGCCACCGGATTTTCCCGGCGAGCGGGACACGGGACCCAGTTCGTTAGGAAACTTTACGAACAGGTCTTGACGCACCGGCGAACCCCGGCGAACCTGGACGCACGCCGCAGTCATCGTCCGCCCAGTCCCCCGGAGGCAGCATGACCCGGCGCGCGCTCGTGCTCGTCGTGACCCTGTTCCTCGCCCTGGCCACCGCCCTCGCCGGCGGGAGCACGGCCAGCGCGGCGACCACGCAGCCCACCTTCCTCACCTTCTACGGCTGGTGGGACAACACCCCGCCCGGCGGGGACATCTCCTACCCGCAGATCCACGACACCGCGGGCGGCAAGGGCACCTACGCCGACCCGATCACCTTCGCCACCAGCAGCGACGAACTCAAGCCCGGCACCAAGGTCTGGGTGCCGCGGGTGAAGAAGTACTTCATCATGGAGGACGGCTGCGACGAGTGTTCCGACGACTGGAACAGCCACGGCCCGAACGGCGGCCCCGGCCTGCGCCACATCGACCTCTGGCTCGGCGGCAAGGGCGGCAGCGCCTTCGACGCGATCGACTGCGAAGACGCGCTCACGCACTACAACGCCGACAACACCCCGGTCATGGAGCCGGTCGTCGTCGACCCGCCCTCGAACGAGCCCTACGACGCCACGCCGATCTTCGACACCAGCACCGGTGCATGCTGGGGCGGCGCGCAGCCGAACACCACGGTCGGCCAGTACAAGAACAACTCCACCGGCACCTGCCTGGCCGCGCCGAGCAGCGGGAGCACGCTGAAGGTGGCCGCCTGCACCGGGACCGCCGAGCAGCGGTTCACCTTCCACGGCGCGTTCCTGGTGCTCGACGACAAGTGCGCGGGCATCTCCGGCAGCTCGATCGTGCTCCAGACCTGCACCGGCGGCCCGGCCCAGCAGTGGTCGATCAACCCCGACGGCACCATCTCCGACATCCAGACGAGCAATAAGTGCTTCCGCGCCTCGGGCACCACCCTGACCGCGGGCAGCTGCTCCGGCACCCAGGCCCGCTGGACGTTCACCGCGGCCGGCACCCCCTCGGGCCTCAGCGTGACGCCGTCGTCGGTGTCGGTCGCACCCGGTGCTTCGGCGACGGCCACCGTGACCTCCACCGACGCCGTCACGCTCTCGGCGAGCGGCGCTCCGGCGGGCGTCACCGTGGCCTTCTCCCCGACGTCGGTGCCCGCGGGCGGCTCCTCGACCGTCACGGTCGCCGCCGCGGCCACCGCGTCCCCCGGCTCGGCGACGATCACCCTCACCGGCGGCACGAAGACGGCGTCGCTGGGTGTCACGGTGACCGGCGGCTCGGAAAGCCTGCTCTCGCAGGGGAAGACCGCGACGGCGTCCTCCACCGAATCGTCGTCCTACCCGGCGAGCGCGGCCTTCGACGGCAACGTGACCGGCACGCGCTGGGCGTCCAAGGAAGGCAGCAACGCGGAATGGCTGCGCGTCGACCTCGGCGCCACGAAAGCCGTCTCGCACGTCAAGCTGACCTGGGAAGCCGCGTACGGGAAGGCGTACAGCATCCAGACCTCGCCCGACGGCACCACCTGGACGACGATCTACAGCACCACGACCGGCAACGGCGGCACGGACGACCTCACCGGCCTGACCGGCACCGGCCGGTACGTGCGGATGAACGGCGTCACGCGCGGGACGTCCTACGGCTACTCGCTGTACGAGATGCAGGTGTACGGCGCGGCCTAGTTGCCAAACCGGCAACGAGGTTTGCCTTCTCGGGGACGTCGCCCGCATGCTCGGGGGACGTCCTTGAGGAGGAACCATGTCCCACGACCACCCGATGACCGTCGACGCCATGCTGAAGCAGGACTTCTGGGAAGCGCTGTACCAGCGTGACGAGCACCGGATCTGGAGCGGGAACGTCAACGCCAACCTGCGCACCGAGGTCGAAAGCCTGAAACCCGGGCATGCCCTCGACCTGGGCAGCGGCGAGGGCGGCGACGCGATCTGGCTGGCCAAGCACGGCTGGACGGTCGACGGGGTCGACATCTCGACCACCGCGCTCGCCCGCGCGGCGGAGGCCGGCGCCGAGGCGGGCGTGACGGTGAACTGGCTGCACCGCAACATCCTCGAGTGGCGGCCGGAAGCGCAGTACGACCTGGTCTCCGCGCAGTACATGCACCTGCCGCCGGACCTGCGCCGCGACGTCTTCACGGCGGCCGCGGCGGCGATCCGGCCGGGCGGCTCGCTGCTGGTCGTCGGGCACTCGCCGAAAGCCATGCGGCAGTTCGACGGCCAGAAGCCGCCGGAGGAGCTGTACTTCGAGCCCGAGGAGATCACCGGCTACCTCGGCGACCCGTGGCAGTGGGTGGTCGAGACGTGCGAGACGCGCGGCGAGGGCCACCACACCGACGCCGTCTACCGCGCGCGGCGCCTGGACGCGTGACGTGCGAAGGCCCGCTCACCTCCCCCGACGGCGGTGAGCGGGCCTTCGTCGCGGATCAGGCGAGCTCGAGGCCGTAGGCCTGCAGCTCGAGGGTGAGCGGGTAGAAGTAGCTGGTCACGGTGTCGCCGCCGGACAGCGTGCCGAGCCCCTTGGAGCCGTCGTAGGCCGGGCCGCCGGAGTCGCCGTGGTCGGTGTGCGCGGTGGTGCCGAACTCGTGGTTGAGCACGCCGACGTCGAAGTTGACCGACTCGTCGACCGAGGTCACCTCACCGCTGCCGCCACCGGTGGTCGAGCCCTGCTTCTGCATCTGCTCGCCCACGGTCGGCGTCGCCGCGCTGGTGATCTGCTGGCCGGTGTTGATCTCGCCGGGGCCGGAGCCGTTCGGGCGGGTCAGCAGGCCGGAGTCGGCGCCGGGGCAGTCGCTTTCGACGACCTGCGCGCCGGAGACGTCGCCGCCGGACCAGGTGCCGCCGAGGTTGGTGCAGTGGCCCGCGGTGAGCAGGAACGGCGAGCCGCCGCGCGTCACGTTGAAGCCGAGCGAGCAGCGGCCCTGGCTGTTCTGGATCGCGTCGCCGTCGGCGATGTACAGCGACAGCTTGCCGGTGCGGTACTCGACCCGGACGCTGTCGCCGTACTTCGCGGCGGCCGCGGAGACCTTGTCGGCGGTCTCCTTGCTCGCCGCGTCGTACACCTTCACCACGACCTGGTTGGTCTTCGTGTCGATGCCCCACGCGGTCTGCGGCACGTTCTTCACCGCGTCCAGCTGATTCTTGACACCCGTGAGCGCCGCGAAGGTGTGCTTGACCTTCTTCGCGGTGAAGCCGGCGGCCTGCACCCGCTGCACCGCGGCGTCGTCGACGACGTTCACCACGGCCTTGCCGTTTTCGAGGTAGATGCCGCCGGACGCGGCACCGAGCGCGTCCGCCACCTGGGTGGCGCCGGCGATGGCGTTGGCCTGCAGTTCGGCGAAGGCCAAGGGGGACGCGGTGGCCGCCGAGGCGCAAACACCGCTGGTCAGCGCGGCGGCCGACCAGACGGCGAGGGTCTTGAGGGCGGTCTTCCGGGGAGTCATCAACTTCCTCCAGGTTGCCGTTCGAAGCCTGTGCCGACACCTTCGTTGCCAGGCAACCAACGCACTACCGACGAAGGTTGGTTAATAACCAATGGATCCGGACATACCTCTCAGACCGCCCCGAACGGCGTAACGCGTCTCCCCTTCCGGCCTACTCGCGCGGCCAGCGGACGTGGTCCTCGTACCCCGGGTTCTTCCGCAGGTACCCGGCGATGAACGGGCAGACCGGCACGATCGTCCGGCCGTGGGCGACGACGTCGTCGAGCGCGCCCGCGGCCAGGACCTTGCCGAGGCCCTGCCCGGCGAAGGCGTCGTCGATCTCGGTGTGGGTGAACACCGTGAGGTCGCCACGCCGGTCGTACTGCGCGATCCCCGCCAGCTTCTCGCCCTGCCACAGCTCGTAGCGGTTCTCGTCCGGGTTGTCGGCCACCCGGTTTTCGTCGGTCATCTGCTCTCCTCGCTCGCCGGACTCCCCCATCGTGCGACGGCCCGCCACCGCGTGCCGATCGGGCCGGGAAGCCCGCTGGGCCGGCCGGGGGAAGCGCCCGTCCCGTTCGTGTGCATCCCGGCTGTTCCCCTTGGCGGACACCGCGGCCGGCTGGTTGCCTCGCGGTGTGCCTGAACAGCCGTTCGTCCTCCCCGAGTTCTACCTGCCCCACCCGGCGCGGCTGAACCCGCACCTGGAGCGGGCGCGCGAGCACAGCAAGGCGTGGGCCCGCGAGCTGGACATGATCGACGTGCCGCAGCACGGCACGGTGATCTGGACCGAGCACGACCTCGACGCCCACGACTACGCGCTGCTCTGCGCGTACACCCACCCCGACGCCGGCGCCGCCGAGCTCGACCTGATCACCGACTGGTACGTCTGGGTCTTCTACTTCGACGACCACTTCCTCGAGCTGTACAAGCGCACCGGCGACATCGAGAGCGCCCGCGCCTACCTCGACCGGCTGGAGCTGTTCATGCCCGCCGAGGGCGAGATCACCGCGACCCCGGAGAACCCGGTCGAGCGCGGCCTCGCCGACCTGTGGCACCGGACGGTCCCGCAGCGGTCGGCCGGCTGGCGGCGCCGGTTCGCCGCCAGCACGAAGGCGCTGCTGGACGAGTCGCTGTGGGAGCTGGCCAACATCAACGAAGGCCGGCTCGCCAACCCGATCGAGTACGTCGAGATGCGGCGGAAGGTCGGCGGCGCGCCGTGGTCGGCGAACCTGGTCGAGCACTCGGTGCACGCGGAGGTCCCCACCGCGATCGCCGCGTCCCGGCCGATGGAAGTCCTGCGCGACTGCTTCGCCGACAGCGTCCACCTGCGCAACGACCTGTTCTCCTACCAGCGCGAGGTGCAGGACGAGGGCGAGCTGTCCAACGGCGTGCTCGTGTTCGAGAAGTTCCTCGGGCTGGGCACCCAGCAGGCGGCCGACGCGGTCAACGACCTGATCACCTCCCGGCTGCACCAGTTCGAGCACACCGCGCTCACCGAGGTGCCCGCGCTGCTCGACGACCACTGCGTCGACCCGGAGGCGCGCGCGGCGACGTTCGCGTACGTGAAAGGCCTGCAGGACTGGCAATCCGGTGGGCACGAATGGCATCTACGGTCCAGCCGGTACATGAACGAAGGCGCGCTGGCCGGCCGCGGCACGTCCGCGGCGCGCATTTTCGCTTCGGTGCTCGCCACCGCACCGCAACGGCTGCGGGCGTACGGCTCGACGCCGTTGCGCGCGACCGACGTCCCGCGGCCGTCGCTCGACCTGCCGTTGTCGCCGCGGCTCAGCCCGCACCTTCCCGCGGCCCGCGCCCGGAACGTCGACTGGGCCCGGCAGACCGGCCTGCTCGACGGCGTGGTGTGGGACGAGCGGAAGCTGCGGGCGGCCGACCTGCCGCTGTGCGCGGCGGGCATCCACCCGGACGCGACGGCCGACGCCCTCGACGTCACGAGCGACTGGCTGACCTGGCGCACCTACGCCGACGACCACTACCCGCTGGTGTTCGGCGCGACCCGCGACCTCGCCGGCGCGAAGGCGGCCAATCGCCGCCTGTCGGCGTTCATGCCGGCGGACGGCGCGCACCTGCCGGCGCCGACGACGCCGCTGGAAGCGGGCTTGGCCGACCTCTGGCCGCGCACCCCGGCGGAGAGCCGGCCCGCCGTGCGCCGGGCGGTCGAGGCGATGGCGGCCGGCTGGCTCTGGGAGCTGGCGAACCAGGCCCAGAACCGCATCCCGGACCCGATCGACTACGTCGAGATGCGGCGCCGGACGTTCGGTGCGGACCTCACGATGAGCCTCGCGCGCGGCCACGCGGTGCCGCCGGCCCTGCAGCGCCTGCGTCCGGTCCAGACGCTCGAGCACGCGGCGGCGGACGTGGCCGGCCTGCTGAACGACCTGTACTCCTTCCGCAAGGAAGTCCAGTACGAAGGCGAGCTGCACAACGCGGTGCTGGTGGTGCGGAACTTCCTGGACTGCACGGACGAGCGCGCGGCCGAGGTGGTCGCCGACCTGATCCACGCCCGCCTGACCGAGTTCGACCACGCGGCGGCGACCGAGCTGCCGGCCCTGTACCGCGACGACACGACCGAGCAGGCGCTGCTCGCGTTCGTCCAGCAACTGCGCGACTGGATGGCCGGGATCGTGCACTGGCACGAGAACACGGCCCGCTACACCGAACCCGAGCTCGGCTACCACCCGACACCGGCCCCGGTGCCCACCACGGTCTTCGGCGGCCCGACCGGCATCGGCACGTCCTCGCTCCGCATCTCCGCTCTGCTCCCGACCCCCTGAGTACACAAACCGACCTGCCGGGGTCGCTGAACGGCGTTGCCCTGGCCACTCCGCCGGGCGTTCCCCGCCGGTGAAGGTGATACTCGGGGCGTGAGCGGCTTCAGCCTGCGGTTCCTCGGCCATTCGACCGTCCGCCTGGACCTCGGCGGCCGGGTCCTCCTGACCGATCCCGTGCTCACCGCGCGCGTCGGCGGGCTCGTCCGGGTCGTTCCCCCGCCGCCGCCCGAAAGCTACGCCGATGTCGACCTCGTCCTGCTGTCCCACCTGCACGGCGACCACCTGCACCTGCCGTCGCTCAAGCTGCTCGGCACCGGCACCCGGATCGTCGTCCCCCGCGGGGCGGGCTCGTGGCTCGGCAGGAAGGGCTTCCGCAACGTCGAGGAGATCGCGCCCGGCGAGACGCTCACCGACGGCGGCGTCACCGTCACCGCCACCGAGGCCGTCCATTCCGGACACCGGTGGGGCCCGCGGCTGACGCACGGGCCGCAAAGCCCCGCGCTCGGCCACCTGATCGAAGGCGACGGCAAGAAGGTCTACAACGCCGGCGACACCGACCTCTTCGACGGCATGCGCGACCTCGGCCCGGTCGACGTCGCCCTGCTGCCCGTCTGGGGCTGGGGACCGAACCTCGGCCCCGGCCACCTCGACCCCGCCCGCGCCGCCCAGGCCGCCGCGCTGGTCCAGGCCCGCGCGGCCGTCCCCGTGCACTGGGGCACCCTGGCGCTCCCCGGCGCCCGGCGCACCGCCCGGATGCGCCGCCTGCTCGCCGATCCGCCGCGCGTGTTCGCCGCCGCAGTCGACGGCCGGACCGAGGTGCTGTTCACCGAGCCGGGCGCCGACGTCGTCCTGCCCGCGCCGAAGGACCGCTCGTGAACTGGACCGACCCCGCCGCCATCGGGTACCCCGCGGTGTTCGGCGGCGTGCTGCTCGGCTCGATCGTCCCCATCGTGCCCACCGGCGCGGTCGTCGGCGCCGCGGCCGCCGTCGCGACGACGACCGGCCACCTCTCCCTGCCGCTCGTGATCGTCCTCGCCGTCCTCGGCGCGTACGTCGGCGACGTCGTGACGTTCGGGATCCCGCGGCTCGGCAGCGAAGCCGCCTTCCGCTGGATCAGCCGCCGCCAGCCCGCCGAACGGCTCGAGAAGGCCCGTGAGCAGTTCGCCCGCCGCGGCTGGCAGCTCATCGTGATCGGCCGGCTCGTCCCGGCCGGGCGCATCCCGGTGCTGCTCGCCGCGGCCGCGCTGAGCTACCCGTGGCGGCGCCTGCTGCCCGCCGCGCTCGGCGCCTGCGTGCTCTGGGCCGGCGCGTACGCCGTGCTCGGCATCGTCTCCGGCGGCATCTTCGACTCCCCGCTCATCGCGACGCTGCTGGCGACCGTGCTCGTCCTGCTGGTCACCGTGCTGGCCAACCTGATCGCCCGGTGGCGGCGCAAGACGAAGGAGCCGGTGTGACGACGACCGCGCCGAAGGGCCGGCTGCTGCGCGGCGGCCGGGCCGTCGCCCGCGCGGTGGCGGTCTGGATCGCGGTGACCGGTGCGCTGCGCCTGCTCGACGTCCTCCTGCCCGGCTTCCGGATGACGCACTGGTGGCAGCCGACGGTCTGCGCGCTGCTGCTCGCCCTGCTCACCGCCGTCGTCTGGCCGCTGGTCATGCGGATCGCCTACCCGCTGGCGTTCTTCACCTTCGGCGGCTTCGGGTTCCTGCTGCTCGGCGCCGGCACCCTCGCCGTCTTCCGCACGGTGCCCGGTGTCGAGGTCGCCGGCTTCCGGGCCGCGGTGATCGTGACGCTCGGCATGGCCGCGGTCGGCGCGCTCATCTCCAGCCTGCTCGCCGTCGACGAGGACGAGATCTTCTTCCGCCGCGCCGCCCGCCGCCGGCGACGTCACCACCACGAGCCCGGCGCCGAGCTTCCGCCCGGTGTGCTGTTCCTGCAGATCGACGGCCTCGGGTACGACACCGTCCGCCGCGCGATCCGCGACGGCGACATGCCGACCTTCGCCGCCTGGCTCGCCGAGGACAGCCACGCGCTGGACCGGTGGCACACCGACTGGAGCTCCCAGACCGGGGCGAGCGTCTGCGGCATCCTGCACGGCTCCAACCACGACATCCTCGGTTTCCGCTGGTACGAAAAGGACCGCGACCACGTGATGGCGTGCGCGCACCCGGCCGACGCGGCCGAGATCGAGGCGCGGCACTCCGACGGCCGCGGCCTCCTGGCGGGCGACGGCGCGAGCCGCGGCAACCTGTTCTCCGGCGACGCCGCCCACGTCAGCCTCACCATGAGCTCGATCCCGGTCCTGGTGCCCAAGAAGCTGCAGCGCCGTCACCGGGACCGCGTCGGCGCGGGCTACTACGCCTACTTCGCGAACCCGGTCAACGCGCTGCGCACGTTCGCCGTCGCGCTCGTGGACGTCTTCCGCGAGATCAGCGCGTCGGTGCGCCAGCGCCGCGCCGGCGTCGTGCCGCGGATCCCGCGCGGCGGCTGGTACCCCCTGGCCCGGCCGGGCACGACGGTGATCGCACGGGACGTCGTCGTGTCGGCGATCCTCGGCGACATGCTCGCCGGCCGGCCCGCGGTGTACGCGGACTTCCTCGGCTACGACGAGGTCGCGCACCACTCCGGCATCGAGCGGTTCGACACGCTGTCGGTGTTGCGCTCGATCGACCAGCAGATCGCGCGGCTGCACCGGGCGAGCCGGCTCGCCCCGCGCCGCTACCACGTCGTGGCGCTGTCGGACCACGGCCAGACCCAGGGCCAGGCGTTCTCGCAGCGGTTCGGTGAGACGATCGAGGCGTACGTCGGCCGCCTGTGCGGCGGGTCGCCGTCGCCCTCGGCGGGCAAGCGGCGGCAGGCCGAGAGCTGGCAGATCAACGCGGCCCTGGCGGAGGCGACCAAGAGCGGCGGCCTCATCGCGCGCCGGCTGCGTGCCCGGGTGGAGGACGCGGAGTGCGCCGAAGACCGCCCGCGCACGGTGTCCGGCTCGCCGGGCGCGGTGACCCGCGTGGCGCCCGGCGTGGTGGTGGTCGTGTCGGGGCACCTCGCGATGGTGTCGTTCACCGAGCACGAAGGCCGCGTCGAGCTGGAGACGATCGAGCGGGAGTTCCCGGATCTGCTGCCGTCCCTGGTGGACCACCCGGGTGTCGGGTTCCTGCTGGTCCGCAGCCGCGAGTTCGGCCCGGTGGTGCTGGGCCGCGACGGCCTGCACCGGCTCGCCACCGGCGTCGTCATCGGCGAGGACCCGCTGACGCCGTACGGTCCGCACGCGGCGGACCTGATCCGCCGGGTGGACACGTTCCCGCGCTGCGCGGACGTGATGATCAACAGCCGCTACGACCCGGAGTCGGACCAGGCGTCGCCGTTCGAGACGCACGTGGGTTCGCACGGCGGGCTGGGCGGGCCGCAGCAGCGGGGTTTCGTGGTGCACCCGCGTGAACTGGCGTTTCCTGGCGAGGTCGTCGGGGCGGAGGCCCTGCACCGGGTGTTCCGCGGCTGGCTGACAGAGTTGGGCCACCCCGAGCCGGCGGACGCCGGGGCCTCGGTTTCGGAGGTGGTTTCGTGAAGCTGCTGCGGGAACTCCCGCTCGGCACTCGGGTCGTCGTGCGCTACCGCATCGACGGCGGTTTCACCGACGCGCTCGGCGACCTGGTGGCGCGCGACGACGTCTCCTGCACGATCGAGACCCGGCGCGGCCCGGTCGTGGTCGCGTTTTCCGCGGTCACGCTGGCCAAGCCGGTGCCTCCGCCGCCGGTCCGGAAGTCGAAGTTCGACACGCTGGTGGCCGAAGCCGCGGCGGTGTCCGTCGACGGGTGGGACTTCTCCTGGCTCGACGGCCGCGCTACCGAGGCGCGCCCTTCGTGGGGCTACCAGCGTCTGCTCGGCTCCCGGCTCGCGGTCGTGGAAGCGGCCCTCGACCTGGAGACCGGCGGCGGCGAAGTCCTCGACGGCTGCCCGTCCCTGCCGCCGGTCACGATCGCGACCGAGTCGTGGCCGCCGAACGTCGCGAAGGCGTCGGCCCGGCTGCGGCCGCGCGGAGCCCTGCTAGTGGCGACCGCGGGATTTCCCTTCCGCGACACCGTGTTCGACCTGGTCAGCAGCCGGCACCCGGTGACGACCGACTGGCGCGAGATCGCCCGCGTCCTGCGTCCCGGCGGAACGTACTTCTCCCAGCAGGTCGGCCCGGCGAGCGTGTTCGAGCTGGTCGAGTTCTTCCTCGGCCCGCAGCCGGAGGAGGCCCGCAACAGCCGTCACCCCGACCACGCCGTGCGGGCGGCCGCGGAGGCCGGGCTCGAAGTGACCGACCTGCGTTCGGAGTCGCTGCGCACGGAGTTCTCCGACATCGGCGCGGTGGTCTACTTCCTGCGCAAGGTGATCTGGATGGTCCCGGGGTTCACGGTCGGGCAGTACGAGGAAAAGCTGCGGGAGCTGCACGAGCTGATCGAGCGCGACGGCCCGTTCGTCGCGCACACGACGAGGTTCCTCATCGAGGCCCGGAAGCCTTGACGATCGCGGCTTCGACGCCGTCCAGGAGCAGCTCCAGGCCGGCCTCGAACGACAGCCGCGCCTCGCGCTCCAGGTAGGGCTCGTCGGACCCCGACGCCTCGTACTCGCCCTCTTCCCCCAGGCGGGCCACCGTCGGGAACCGGGCTGGGAGGTCCGGCGCCAGCTCGCCCAGCAGTGCCGACCGCGCGTACCACCAGTCCTCTTCGGACTGTCCGGTCTCGCGCGTCGCCTGCCGGGATTCCGCGGCCGCCTGGACCGATCCGCGCACGATGTTGAACAACGCCGCCACCACCCAGCGCACCCGGGCCAGCGGCAAGCCGGTCGACGCCAAGACCGAAAGCAGCGTCTCCTGGACGTGGAACTCCCCCGGCCCGAGCACCGGCCGCGCCGGCGACACCTGGAGCAGCCACGGGTGGCGCAGGTGCAGGTCCCACAGCGCGTCGGCCAGCGCCAGCGCCGCCGCACGCCACCCCGAAGAATCCGGGAACGACGACGGCAGCTCGCCCAGCGTCCGGTCGTACATGAGGTCGACCAGCTCGGTCTTGCCCGGCACGTACGTGTAGAGCGCCATCGCCGTGCGGCCGAGCCGTTCGCCGACCGACCGCATCGACAGCGCCGCCATGCCGTCGGCGCCCGCGATCTCGATTGCCGCCGCGACGATCGCCTCGACGGACAGGCCCGGCTTCGGCCCCGGGCCGGTGCGCGGCGCCACCACGCGCGGCCCCCACAGCAGCTCCATGGACCGCCGGGCGTCGCCCTGACCCGCGAAGACGACCACCTTGCCGACTCCTTACACCCTAAAGTATTGTACGCTGGCAGATCACTTTACAGCCTAAAGTATCAAGAAGGACGGTATGACTTCACCCAGGCGGGCCGCCGACACCCACGACGTGATCGAGGTCCGGGGGGCCCGGGAGAACAACCTGACCGGCATCGACCTGGACATCCCGAAGCGCCGGCTCACGGTGTTCACGGGCGTCTCCGGCTCCGGCAAGTCGTCCCTGGTCTTCGGCACCATCGCGGCCGAGTCCCAGCGGCTGATCAACGAGACCTACAGCGCCTTCCTCCAGTCCTTCATGCCGAGCCTGTCGCGCCCGGACGTCGACCTGCTGGAGAACCTGAGCGCGGCCATCGTCGTCGACCAGGAGCGGATGGGCGCCAACTCGCGCTCCACGGTCGGCACGGCGACCGACGCCTACGCCATGCTGCGGATCGCCTTCTCGCGGCTCGGCGAACCGTACGTCGGCACGTCCGGCGCGTTCAGCTTCAACCTGCCCGAGGGCATGTGCCCGGCCTGCGAGGGCCTCGGCCGGGTCTCCGACCTCGACGTCGACGCCCTGCTCGACTTCGACCTCTCGCTCAACGAAGGCGCGATCCAGGTGCCGGGCTTCACGCCGGACACCTGGTACGTGCAGACCTACCTCTCCTCCGGCTTCTACGACCCCGACGCGAAGATCCGCGACTTCACGCCGGAGCAGCTGGACGCCCTGCTGCACAAGGATTCCTGCAAGGTGAAGGTCGGCAAGACCAACGTCACCTACGAGGGTCTCGCCGTGAAGGTCCGGCGGCTCTACCTGCACAAGGACGTCGAATCGCTGCAGCCGAAGCTGCGGGCGTTCATCGAGAAGGCCGCGGCCTTCGCCACCTGCGGCGAGTGCGGCGGCGCCCGGCTCAACCAGGCCGCGCTGGCGGCGAAGATCGACGGCAAGAACATCGCCGACTGCGCCGCGCTGCAGATCAGCGACCTCGCCGAGTTCGTGCGCAACCTCGACGCGCCGTCGATCCGGCCGCTGCTGGGCAACCTGCGCGACACCCTCGACTCGCTGGTCGAGATCGGCCTCGGCTACCTCTCCCTCGACCGCGAGTCCGCGACGCTCTCCGGCGGCGAGGCGCAGCGCGTGAAGATGGTGCGGCACCTGGGTTCCAGCCTCACCGACGTCACCTACGTCTTCGACGAGCCGACCGTCGGGCTGCACCCGCACGACATCGAGCGGATGAACAACCTGCTGCTGTGCCTGCGGGACAAGGGGAACACGATCCTGGTCGTCGAGCACAAGCCGGAGACGATCCGGATCGCCGACCACGTCGTCGACCTCGGTCCCGGCGCGGGCACCGACGGCGGCCGGCTCTGCTACACCGGCAGCGTCGACGGCCTGCGCGCGTCCGGCACGCTCACCGGCCGCCACCTCGACCACCGGGTCACGCTGCGTTCCGCGGTGCGCGAACCGACCGGGCACGTGTCGATCACCGGGGCCAAGCTGCACAACCTGAAGGACGTCAGCGTCGACGTCCCGCTCGGCGTGTTGACCGTGGTCACCGGGGTGGCCGGGTCCGGGAAGTCGTCGCTGATCCACGGTTCCCTGGCCCGCCGCGGCGACGTCGTCGTGGTCGACCAGTCGGCGATCCGCGGGTCACGCCGGTCCAACCCGGCGACCTACACCGGCCTGCTGGACCCGATCCGGGCCGCGTTCGCCAAGGCCAACGGGGTCAAGGCGAGCCTGTTCAGCGCCAACTCCGAGGGCGCCTGCCCGAAGTGCAAGGGCCTCGGCGTCATCTACACGGACCTGGCGATGATGGCCGGGGTCGCGTCGGTCTGCGAAGAGTGCGAGGGTCGCCGGTTCACCCCGAAGGTACTGACGTACGAGCTGCGCGGCAAGAACATCAGCGAGGTCCTGGCGATGTCCGTCACCGAGGCGCGGGAGTTCTTCGCGGGCGGCACCGCGCGGACGGTCCTCGACCGGCTCGCCGACGTCGGCCTCGGCTACCTGACCCTCGGGCAGCCGCTGACCACGCTGTCCGGCGGCGAGCGGCAGCGGCTCAAGCTGGCGATCCGGATGGCCGAACGCGGGTCGACCTACCTCCTCGACGAGCCGACGACCGGGCTGCACCTCGCCGACGTCGACCAGCTGCTGGCCTTGCTGGACCGGATCGTCGACGCGGGCAACACGGTGATCGTCATCGAGCACCACCAGGCCGTGATGGCCCACGCCGACTGGCTGATCGACCTCGGCCCCGGCGCCGGCCACGACGGCGGCCGGGTCGTCTTCGAGGGCACACCGGCTTCGCTCGTCGCGGACGCCTCGACGCTGACCGCCCGTCACCTGCGCGAATACCTGGGGAAGCCGTGAAGCCGGCCGGTCTGCTCGAGGTGACGGCGGTGCGCCGGGTGACGCCGCGCGTCGTGCGCGTCACCTTCACCGGCGACGGCCTGGCCGAACTGGAGGCGTGGCCGGACCAGCAGCTCAAGCTGCTGTTCCCGCCGCCGGGCCGTCCGGTGCGGCTGCCGTCGGCCGACGACGACGTCATGCGCTGGTACCAGGCGTACCTGGCGATCCCGGCGGACGAACGCCCGGTGATGCGCAGCTACACGGTGCGCGCGCGGGACGGCGACACGATCGACGTGGACTTCGTGCTGCACACCGGCCACGCGGGCCCGGCCACCGCCTGGGCCGCGCGGGCGGCGGTGGGCGACGTCCTCGGCCGGTACGGGCCGGACCCGGCGTACCGCCGTCCACTGTCCACAGCGGACGGACTGCTGTGCGCGGGCGACGAGACGGCGATCCCCGCCGTCGCGTCCATCCTGTCCGAAGTGGACAATGTGGTGGTCTTCCTCGAGGTCGAGGACGCGGCCGAGGAGCAGCCGCTGCCCGGCATCCGGTGGCTGCACCGGAACGGCGCCGAGCACGGCAGCCGGCTGCTGGAAGCGGTGCGCGGGACGGCCCTCCCGGAAGCGGCGTGGCTGGCCGGGGAGGCGTCGACGGTCCGTGGGCTGCGCCGCCACCTCGTCGAACGCGGTCTGCCCAAGAGCGCCATCGAGTTCACCGGCTACTGGCGGCGCAGCCTGACCCAGGACGACGCCCCGACCCCGGACGACCTGGCCGACGCGGCGGAAAAGCTGGAAGACTCGGCGGGGTGGACGGGGACCTGACGGCCGCGGGCATCGACCCGGCTTCGGTGGTGGCGGCCGAGGACCTCGGCGGCGGGACGTACAACCGGGCGGTCCGGGTGACGCTGGCGGACGGACGGCGGCTGGTGCTCAAGATCGCGCCGTCCGGCCCCGGCCTCACGTACGAGCACGATCTGCTGGCGACGGAGGCGGAGTACTACCGCCTGGCTTCCGGGCCGTTGCCGTCGGTGGTGGGTGCGGGGCCGGGCTTCCTGCTGATGACGGAGGTGCCGGGGACGCCGTGGAACCGCGCGCCCGGCACCGGCCCGCACCTGCGCACCGAGCTGGGCGCCATCGTGGCGCGCCTGCACGAGACGGCCGGCGACGGCTTCGGCTACCTCCAGGACCCCCTGCACCCGACGTGGCCTTCGGCGTTTCGTGCGATGGTGGACGCCATCCTCGCGGACGCCGTCCACTACGGGGTGCGCCTGCCCCGCCCGGCGGCGGAGATCGCGCACCTGGTGCGCCGCCACGAGCCGCTGCTGGCGCCGGTCACGACACCGGTGCTGGTCCACTTCGACCTGTGGCCGGGCAACATCCTCGTGGACGGTGGCCGGGTGTCGGGCATCATCGACGCGGAGAGGGCGTTCTGGGGCGACCCGGTGGCGGAGTTCGTGTCGCTGACGCTGTTCCACGAACCGGACGAGCCGTTGCTGGCGGGATACGGCACGGGCGCCTTCGACGCCCCGGCCCGGCGGAGGCTGACGTTGTACCGGGTGTACCTCGGCCTGATCATGCTGGTGGAGATGGTGCCGCGAAAGGACACGAACGCCGACCCCGAGCGGTTCGTCTTCGGGTGGCTGAACGAAAATCTGGCCGCCTTGGGATGACGTCGCGAATCCGCCAGCCCGCGAAGACCGCGCGCGGTTAGGGTCGCGGGCATGCCGAGCCGCGAGATCGTCGAGAACGCCTGGAAAGCCTTCGCCACCCACGACGCGGACCGGATCGCCGCCGTCTTCACCGAGGACGCCGAATGGCTGGCCCCGCCGGGCAACGCCACCGCGGTCGCCCTCGGCGGCCCCTCGCACCTCGTCGGCCGGCCGGCGATCGTGCGGTTCCTCGCCGAGGACTTCCCGCGCTTCTTCGTCAGCGACGTCACCGTGACGTTCCACGGCTTCCACGCGGACGGCGACCGGGTGGTCGTGGAGGAGACGATGACGGCCACCCTGGCCAACGGCCACCACTACGCCAACGACTACTGCTTCGTCTTCGAACTCCGCGACGGGCGCATCCACCGCGTCCGCGAATACCTGGACACCGCCCGCGGCCACCGCATGGTCTTCGGCGAGGCCGCTGTCACCACGTGACCGGCAGGCTGTGCACGCCGTACACCAGCATGTCGTCCTTGAAGGCCAGTTCCTCCATCGGCACCGCGAGCCGCAGTCCGGGGATGCGGCGGTACAGCGTCCCGTACGCCACCTGCAGTTCCACCCGGGCCAGCGTCTGGCCGAGGCACTGGTGCACGCCGTACCCGAACGCCACGTGGTGGCGGGCTTCGCGCGTCACGTCGAGGCGGCCGGGGTCCTCGAACACCGCCGCGTCGCGGTTGGCTGCGTCGCCCGCCGCGATCACGCCCTCGCCCGCTCGGATCGTCTCGCCGCCGATCTCGATGTCCTCGGTCGCCACGCGGCGGCGGCCCGTGTGCGTGATGTTCAGGTAGCGCAACAACTCCTCGACCGCGCGGCGCAGCACGTCCGCGTCCCCCGTGCGCACCAGCTCCAGCTGCGCGGGGTGCGCCAGCAACGCCACCGTGCCGAGGGCGATCATGTTCGCCGTCGTCTCGTGGCCGGCCACCAGGAGCAGCTGGCCCGTCGACGCCACCTCTTCGGCCGTCATTTTCCCGGTCGCGTACTGCGTGACCGCCAGCTTGCTCAGGACGTCGTCACCCGGTTCGCTCACCTTCCGCTCGACCAGGCCGCCGAAGTAGGCCAGCAGTTCTTCGGTGGCTTTCACCGCCTCTTCTGGCGTCGCCGCCCTCGACACCATCACCTTCGTGATGTCCTGGAACAGTTCGCGGTCTTCGTACGGCACGCCGAGCAGTTCGCAGATCACCAGCGACGGCACCGGCAGCGCGAACGCCGGCACCAGGTCGACCGGCTTCGGGCCGGCCAGCAGCCGGTCGACGAGGTCGTCGACGATACGCTGGATCGCCGGGCGCAGCGCCTCCATCTTCTTGACCAGGAAGTCGCCGGTCAGGAGCTTGCGCCGGGCCGCGTGCTCGGCGCCGTCCATGGTGATGAACGACTTCGCGCGGTGGCGGCGGGCCGCCGAAGCCGCGCTCTGGTGCGGGTAGCCCGGGTGGTCGGAGTCGGCGCTGATCCGCGGATCCCGCAGCAGCGCGCGGACGTCGCCGTAGCGCGTCACCAGCCACGGCGTGCTGCCGTTCCACAGCCGCACCCGCGACACCGGGGGCAGTTCGGCGAGTTCGGCGGGCGGGTCGAAGGGACACCGCCGGGTCATCGGAAACGCGGGCACGCCGTCCACCGGATACCTCCCGGAGCCGTCGGAAATTTACGTAGCCATGCTAAGCATTCTCCCGTGACCCCGCCACCGTCCGATCAGGCGAACACCAGCGACACCAGCTCGTCCACGAACGGCTCCACCAGCTCGGCGCCGGTCCGGTTCAGCGCGCTGTGGAACAACGCGACCCGCCCGTGCGCGCCGACGAACACCACCGCCGCCGCACGGCCCGGGGTCACGCGCAGCTCGCGGCCCGCCTCGACGCAGCGCTCGAAGCCCGCCGTCAGCCGGTCGATCACGTCCAAGAGCGGGCCCGTCGGGCGGGTGCCGGGCTCCAGGTCGGACGCGCCGTTCGCGAGCATCAGCCGGTAATGCCCCGGATTCTGCATCGCGAACGCGCAGTAGGCGTGAATCTGCGCCCGGATCCGGCCGACGGGGTCGGTTTCGCCGATTGACTCCTCCGCCGCGCGCATCGAATCGGCCAGCCGCGCGTATTCGTGGTCGAGCAACCCGCGAACCAATTCCGCACGGTCGGAAAAATGCTGGTAGATGCTCGCCGGGGCGATGCCGACGGCGCGGGCGACACCGCGGATCGTCAGCCCGTCCTCGCCGCCGAGCTCGGCGAGCAGCCGGCCGGCCGCGGCCAGGATCTCGCCGCGCAACCGTTCGCCTTCGCCCCAGCGGTTTCTCGTCCGTCCCATTCCGGCTTCGACGCGTTCCGCCACCCGCCTATTCATACGCCCGCGCCGGAGACCCCGGTATTCCGGGGTCGGCGAAAACGCCTTCAGGAAACCAGCGCGGGGTACAACCCGGCGAGCTCTCCGGCGAGCCCGGCCCGCACGTTCCGGCTGACGTCGTCGGCGAGCACCTCGAACCGGCCCTCCTCGACGCCGTCCAGGGCCAGCCCCGCCACGACCGCCGGGTCGACCTTCGGGCCGTCGACGTCCTTGGCCATGTCGGTGTCCATGTACCCGACGTGCAGCGCGGTCACCTGCGTCTTCTGCGGGGCCAGTTCCAGGCGCAGCGCGTTGGTCAGCGACCAGGCCGCCGACTTCGCCGCGGAGTACGCCGCGACCCGCGGGGCGGTGAACCAGGAAAGCACCGACAGCACGTTCAGCACCGCGCCGCCGCCGTTGCGCTCCAGGACCGGCGCGAACTCGCGCGTCACGGCCAGGGTGCCGAAGTAGTGCGTGTCCATCTCCAGCCGGATGTCCTCGAGGGACCCGCCGAGCAGCGACGCCCCGGTCGACGAACCGGCGTTGTTGACCAGCAGCGTGACGTCGCCGGCCAGCGCGGCGGCCGCCCGGATCGACTCCGGGTCGGTGACGTCCAGCTTCAACGGGACGACCCCCGGCAGGTCGATCGACTCCGGATTCCGCGCGGCGGCGTACACCTTGGCCGCGCCCCGCTCCAGCAGTTCCGCGGCGAACCGGCGGCCGAGGCCCCGGTTGGCTCCGGTCACCAGCGCCACCGCACCCGAGATCTCCATGACGAACTCCTCTCGCACCTGGCTTGCTCGTTGCAAGCTAGCTGAGGACGACACTACGACGTAGACTTGCTCCGAGCAAGTCAGGTCGAAGGGATCACACGATGAGCCGTCGCATCACCTGGGCGGACGCCGCCTGCCCGATCGCCCGCGCCGCCGACGTCCTCGGCGAGCCGTGGACGCTGCTGATCCTGCGCAACGCCACCGCGGGCACCACCCGGTTCGAGGACTTCCGCGCCCAGCTCGGCATCGCCGACAACGTGCTGACCACCCGGTTGGCCAAGCTCGTCGACCGCGGCCTGCTGACGAAGCTGCCCTACCGCGACGGCGGCCGCACCCGCCACGAGTACCGCCTCACCCAGGCCGGCTCGGACGCGTTGCCGGTGCTGCACGCCCTCGGCACGTGGGGACACACCCACACCTCCTCGGAAGCCGGGCCGACGACGCTGGTCCACACCCGCTGCGGACAGGCCACCCGGCCGGGCGCGAAGTGCGACGCCTGCGGAAAACCCCTGGCCAGGGGCGATCTGGCGTGGCGCGGCTCCTGGCTCGGCGAAGGCGAAATCCCACTGGCCGATCCGGTCGGCTGAGCCGAACGGCCCCAAGCCGGTACGAAAGTCGGGTCACAAACGCCGGGCGATTCCGTAAGTTCGACACCCAGCGCGCGCAGACCCGGTTAATTCCCCACGGCAAGGAGTCGTCCCGATGTCCCGGAAATACCTGCTGCCCGGTGCCGCCGTCGCCCTGGCGATGATCGCGACCCCGCTGACGGCCGGCCCGGCCTTCGCGGCCCCGGAAGCGGCCACGATCGTCTACTACGACACCTCGGACGCCCCCAGCTTCCGCGCGGTGATCAACGCGGGCGCGGCCCACTGGAACGCGGCGGTGTCGAACGTCAAGCTCCAGGAAAGCTCCTCGGGTGCGTCGCTGCACTACACCGAGGGCAACGACCCGCGCGGGTCGTACGCCCAGACCGACGGCCACGGCAGCGGCACGATCTTCATCGACTACACCCAGGCCCAGCAGTACGACCAGACCCGCATCGCGGCCCACGAAACCGGGCACGCGCTCGGCCTGCCGGACCACTACGAAGGCCCGTGCTCGGAACTGATGTCCGGCGGTGGCCCCGGCCCGTCCTGCACCAACGCCGACCCGAACGCGACCGAGGCGTCCCAGGTGGAATCCCTCTGGGCCAACGGCTTCACCGGCGCCCGCAAGGCCGCGTCCCGCGTCTACGAAGTCACCATGCCCGTGCGCTGACGGGCTTCACGCGTGATCCAGGGGGCATCACGCGTGATCGGGGCGGCATCTGCGCGATGCCCCCTGGATCACGCGTGATGCCCCGGGGCGCACGTCAGCGACGAGCCGCTCACCGCAGGCCGCCGATCACCGGCCGACGGCCGCGGCCGGGCCGCCTTCCGCGTCGCCGGACAGGCTAGGTTCGGGAGCATGCTCACCACGCTGGCCGTCGAGAACTACCGCTCGCTACGTGACCTGGTGCTGCCGCTGTCCGGCCTGACCGTCGTCACCGGGCCGAACGGCAGCGGCAAGTCGAGCCTCTACCGGGCGCTGCGGCTGCTGGCGGACGCGTCCCGCAACGGCGCGGTGGCGGCACTGGCCCGGGAGGGCGGGCTGCCGTCGACGCTGTGGGCCGGCCCGGAGAACGGCGTCCGCCGGGGCACCACGCGGGTCCAGGGCAAGGTGCACACGAAGGCCGTCGGGCTGCGGCTCGGCTTCGCGGGTGACGAGTTCGGTTACGCGCTCGACCTGGGCCTGCCGGTGCCGGGCGCGACGCTGTTCAACCTCGACCCGGAGTTCAAGCGGGAAGCGGTCTGGTCGGGACCGTACCTGCGGCCGGCCGCGTTGCTCGCGGACCGCGCGGGCCCGTCGGTGCGCACGCGCGTGGCGTCCGGGGCGTGGGGCGACGAACGGTTCAAGATCCGGTTGACCGACAGCATGTTGAGCGAGTTCGCCGACCCGCGGGCGTGCCCGGAGCTGGTGGTGCTGCGCGAGCGGATCCGGTCGTGGCGGTTCTACGACCACTTCCGCACGGACGCCGGCGCCCCGGCCCGCCAGCCTCGCATCGGCACGCGCACGCCGGTGCTCTCCCATGACGGCGCCGACCTCGCGGCAGCCCTGCAGACGATCATCGAGGTGGGCCGGGCCGCGGAGCTCGAGGAGGTGATCGACGCGGCCTTCCCGGGCTCGACCGTGGAGGTCCGGCGTTCCGAGGACGGCCTGCTGTCGGTCGAGTTCCGCCAGCACGGCCTGCTGCGCCCGCTGTCGGCCGCGGAGCTGTCGGACGGCACGCTGCGGTTCCTGCTGTGGGTGGCGGCCCTGCTGACCCCGCGCCCGCCGGAACTGCTGGTGCTCAACGAGCCGGAGACGAGCCTCCACCCGGACCTCCTCCCGGCCCTGGCGACGTTGATCGCCACCGCGGCGAAGGAGACCCAGCTGGTGGTGGTCTCCCACGCCCGCCCCCTGATCCGCGCCCTGGCCGAGGTGACCGACGTGGCCACGGTCGAGCTCGAGAAGGAGTACGGCGAGACGAAGGTCTCCGGCCAAGGCCGCCTGGACCGCCCGTCCTGGCACTGGCCGGCCCGCTGACCAAGCGCCCCAATGTGGCGTTGGTTGCATCCAACGCACCGAACGCCACATTGGGTGCGTCTGACGCACCCAACGCCACATTGAGGTTTTCTCAGTAAGGCTCGGGCGGGTAGGCGTGTTGGCCTGCGATGAGGCGTGGGGCCCCTGGTAGGACTGGATTTGCG